>NZ_JBAMDC010000172.1:0-13434 GCF_036961605.1 Streptomyces sp. KLMMK | reverse complement strand
CCGCACCGGCGTGGTGCTCGCCAAACGGGCCCTGATGCTGAGCGTGCTGCTCGCCGTCGTCTTCGCCGCCATCGAGCTGCTGCCCGGCGACGCGGCCTCGGCCACGTCCGAACGCGGCGAGAGCGCCGCCGACACCGCGGCCCGGCGGCACCTGCTGGGCCTGGACCGGCCGGTGTGGGAGCGGTTCGGGGACTGGATGACCGCCCTGCCCACGGGCGACCTGGGCACCTCCGCACGGGGCGAACACGTCACCGGTCTGCTCGCCGCCCCCTTCCCCAACACGCTCCTGCTCGGCGCCACCGCCTTCGCCCTCACCTTCGCCGCGGCGCTCGCCCTGGGCTGCTGGGCCGCGCTGCGCCCCGGCGGCACGGCCGACCGGATCATCGGCTTCACCTCGGGCATCGCCCTGGCCCTGCCCGAATTCGTCGTCTCCGTCGGCCTGCTGCTCGTCCTGTCCCTGTGGACCGGCTGGCTGCCCGCCGTCACACTCACCGCCCCCGACGGCTCGCCCGCCTCCTGGACCATGCTCGTCATGCCGGTCCTGGCCCTCACCGTCCCGCAGGCCGGCTGGAACGCCCGGATCGTCCGCGGTGCGCTGGCCGACCAGGCGGGCGCACCGCACGTGGCCGCCGCCCGGCTGGACGGCCTCTCCCCGCGCCGCGTGCTGCTCCGCCACGCCCTGCCCGGCGCCTGGCCCGCCATCGCCACCGGCGCCGCGACCTCCACCGGCATGCTGCTGGGCGGAGCGGTCGTCGTCGAAACCCTCTTCAACTACCCCGGGCTCGGCACCGTCCTGTCCGGCGCCGTCGCCGACCGCGACACCCCGGTCATCGCCGGGGTCGTGGCCTGCACCGGCGCCGTCATCAGCCTCGTCCTGCTCGGCGCCGACCTCGTCCGAGCCCGCACCCTGGGAGCCCGCCCATGAGCTCCGCCGCCCTCGCCCCGTACCGCTCCCGCCGCCCCCCGGCCCGCGTCCTGCTCGCCGTGGCACCCGGGCTCCTGCTCACGCTGCTCGCCCTGACCGGCCCCCTGTACGCCCCGCGGACGGAGGCCTCCCCCGTCACCGCGCCCTACGCCCCGCCCGGCCGGGACGCCCTGCTGGGCGGCGACCAGCTCGGCCGGGACGTGCTGAGCCGCATGCTGCACGGCGGCAGCGCCCTCATCGGCAGCGCGCTCGCCGTCGCCCTGCTCGTCACCGCCCTGGCCGCCGTGCTGGGCTGCTTCGCCGTCCTCACCCCGGCGCTGGGACGGCTCGTCGAGCGCAGCGCCGACGTCGCCATCCTGCTGCCGCCCGTGCTGGGCATGATGCTGATCGCCCTGGCCTGGCCCGGCGGCGGGCGCCTCGCCGTCATGGCCGCCGCCACCGTACTCGGCGTGCCGTACGCGGTGCGCGTGGTGGCGAGCGCGGCCGCGCCCGTCGCCGCGGCGGGCTTCGTCGAGGCGGCCACCGCGAGCGGCGAACGGCTGTGGCACCTCGCCCTGCGCGAGATCCTGCCCAACCTGCGGTCCACCGTCCTCGCCCTGTTCGGCCTGCGCTTCGTCGCCGCCGTCTACGTCATCTCCATGGCCGGCTTCCTCCAGCTCGGCCCCCAGCCGCCGGCCGCCGACTGGGCGCTGATGATCCGTGAGAACGCCCCCGGCGCCCTCCTCAACCCCTGGGCCGTCGTCGCTCCCAGCATCGCCATCGGCCTCCTGGCCGTGAGCGTCAACCTCGCCGCCGACGCGCTCACGCCGGCGGCGCGGCGGGCGGGGGCGGGGGCGCGGTGACCCGTGCAGAACGGCTCGCTGCCGCAGAGCCGCGCGTTCCCGTAGAGCCGCGTGCTTCGGCGGGGCCGCGTCGGCGATCCGGATCCGGATCCGTGCCGCGCCCCGCGTCCGCGCCGGAGCTCCGGCCCGCCGCCGGATCCGTCCCCGAGCCCTCGCCCCACCCCTCACCCGCCCTCTCGCCCGACCCTTCGCCCGCCCCTTCGCCCGTTCCTTCGCCCGTCCCGCAGAGGAAGGCTCCCCGGCCATGACCGACGGCCCGACCGCGGTGAGCGTCACCGACCTGGAGATAGGCATACCCGGCGGCCCCGCCCTGCTGGCCAAGACCAGTCTCGGCCTCCGGCGCGGCCGCATCACCGCCCTCACCGGCCCCTCCGGCTCCGGAAAGTCCACCCTGCTGCGCGCCGTCATCGGCGACCTGCCCGACGGCGCCCGCGTCTCCTCGGGAACGGTCGAGGTTCTCGGCCACGACGTCCTCGCCCTCCCCGCGGAACGGCTCAGGCACCTGCGGCGCCACCACGTCGCCTACGTCGGCCAGGACCCCGGCTCCGCGCTCGACCCCCGCATGCGGGTCCGCCGGCTCGTGGCCGAGACCGCTGCGGACCCCTCTCCCGAGGCCGTACGGGACCTGCTCGCCGAGTGCCGCCTTCCGGTCGGCGACGGGCTGCCCGACCGCCGCCCGGGAGCCCTCTCCGGCGGGCAGCAGCGCCGGGTGGCCCTGGCCCGCGCCCTCGCCCGCCGCCCCGGCGTCCTCCTGCTGGACGAGCCCACCGCAGGGCTCGACACCGCCTTGCGCGACGAGATCTCCGACCTCCTGTGCCGGCTCGCCGCCACCCGCCACATCGCGGTCGTCCTCGCCTGCCACGACCCCGGACTCGTCGACCGCTGCGCCGACGACGTCGTCGACCTCGGCACGGCCTCGGCGGCACGCCGGGCGGCGCGACCGGGCGGGACGGGGAGAGGACCGGCGGCGGACGCGGCCCTCAGGATGTCTGCGGGCACATCGGGGGGCGCGCCTGGGAAGGCGTGGGCGAAGTCATCGGCGGAGGCGTCCGCAGGGGCGTTCGCGGCGGCTTCCACGTCGCCGCCGGCGGACACTCCTGTCAGCGCGCCGCCGCCCCATGGCGACGCGCCCGGCTCCCTGCTGGCCGCCCGGGACGTCACCGTGGCGTTCACCCAGCGGGGACGGACGCACCGGGCCCTGGACGGAGCCGGCTTCTCGGCTGCCCCCGGCAGCTCCACCGGCATCATCGGCCCCTCCGGCTCCGGTAAGACCACCTTGCTGCGCGTGCTCGCCGGGCTGCAGCAACCGGACGCCGGCGTCCTCTCCTTCGACGGACGGCCCTTGCCCGCCGGGGCGCGCCGGCGCAGCCGCGCGCAGCAGCGCCGCATCCAGCTGATTCCCCAGAACCCGCTCGGGGCCCTCAACCCGGCCCGCACCGTGGGTGCCACGCTCGCCCGTCCCCTCCGCCTCCACCGGGCCGCGCCGAAGCCGGAGATCGCCGACCGGGTGGCCGGGCTCCTCCACGACGTCGGTCTGCCGGCCGACTTCGCCGGCCGCTACCCGCACGAGCTCTCCGGCGGGCAGCGCCAGCGCGTCTCCATCGCCCGCGCGCTGGCCCCCGGCCCGGACGTGCTGCTGTGCGACGAGGTCACCTCCGCCCTCGACCCCGGCACCGCGGCCGCCGTCATGGACCTCCTCACCCGGCTCAGGGCCGAGCGCCGGCTGACGCTCGTCGTCGTCAGCCACGAGCTCCACCTCGTCGCGGCCTGCACCGAGACCGTCCACGTCCTCGAAGCGGGCCGGGTCACCGGGACCGGACCGAGCGGGCACCTGCTCCGGACGGGCAGCACTCCTCCAATGGCTCAATGACAGAGCCTGCCGCAGGGCCATTGGTACAGTGACCGGCCGGAGACGCCGACCACGAGGAGGGCGCCGGCCATGGCCGTCGACGCACTGGACGCGAAGATCCTCCGGCTGCTCCTGGAGCAGCCCCGCACGAGTGTGCGCGAGTACGCGCGCGTGCTGGGCGTCGCCCGCGGCACGCTGCAGGCCCGGCTGGACAGGCTGGAGCGCGACGGCGTGATCACGGGTACGGGTCCGCGCCTGTCCGCCGCGGCGCTGGGCCACCCCGTGCTGGCCTTCGTGCACATCGAGGTCACTCAGGGGCGCCTCGACACGGTCGCGGAGGCGCTCGCGGACGTCCCGGAGATCATCGAGGCGTTCTCGATCACCGGCGGCGGCGACCTGATGGCCCGGGTGGTCGCCCGGGACGCGGGGCACCTGGAGGACGTGATCCAGGTGCTGGTGCAGACACCGGGGGTCGTGCGCACGCGCACGGAGATGGTGCTGCGCGAGCGGGTGCCGTACCGGGTGCTGCCTCTGGTGGACGCGGTGGGGCGGGCCGCCCAGCGGGGTGCGTGAGGCCCAGCGGGAGGGACAGGACGCGGCCGAGCGCGGGCCCTGAACCGGACCGCCCGTCGCGGCCGGACAACTGACGCACCCCCAGTTCCTCCCCCAGGTTCTCCCCGTCGGGAAACCGGTGCGATTATCGGCTCGCTCAGCAGTACAAGCGAGACGACTCGCTCATCTCGACACGCGAGAAACAGAGGCATACATGGAGCGATCCGGAAGACCGGTCCGCCGCTGGGGCGCGGCCGCGGTCGCATCGGCCGCGGCGTTCGCCGTCGTCCTCCCGGCGACGGGCGCGGAGGCCGCGAGCGGCCCGTCGGTCGGCGCGAAGGGCGCGTTCCTGCTCGACGGCAACCGCAACCGCCAGCTGTGGGGGAAGGACGCCGACACCAAGCGGCAGATGGCCAGCACCACCAAGGTCATGACCGCGGTGACCGTCCTGGACACCAAGGGCGTGGACCTCGACAAGAAGGTCACCATCAAGCAGTCGTACCGCGACTACGTCGCCCGGAACGGCGCCAGCACCGCCGATCTGCGCACGGGCGACAAGATGACCGTACGTCAGCTGCTGTACGGCCTCATGCTGCCGTCGGGCTGTGACGCGGCCTACGCGCTCGCCGACACCTTCGGCAGCGGCAGCACCGAGGCCGCGCGCACGAAGTCCTTCATCGCCAAGATGAACAAGAAGGCCACCGATCTGGGGATGAAGAACACCAAGTACGACTCGTTCGACGGCATATCGAGGGCCGGGGCCAACTACACGACCCCGCGCGACTCGGCGCAGCTGGCCCGGCACGCGCTGGGCAACAGCACGTTCAAGACCGTCGTCCGGACGACGGCGACCCGCCAGAAGGCGGCGAACGTCAACCGCACGTACTACTGGGACAACACCAACAAGCTGCTCGGCTCGTACAAGGGCGCGATCGGCATGAAGACCGGCACCGGCACGGCGGCCGGCGCCTGCCTGGTCTTCGCCGCCGAGCGCGACGGCCGCACGGTGGTGGGCGTCATCCTCAACGACGGCGCCAACCGCTACCCGGACGCCGTGAAGATGCTGGACTGGGCCTACCGGACCAAGACCGATGTGAAGCTGCGGCAGCTGCCCGAGTCGGCACAGCGGGACTGACGGCGGGGGATGCGGCGACCCTCACGGCGGGACTGCTGCCGGCCCGGCGGAGCCGTCATCCCTGTCCCGGCAGCAGGCCTCGCGGCGGGGCGGGGACGGGCGGAGCCCGGTGCTCAGCCGAATCAGCCGAGGAATGTCAGCCGCACCTGGCGGTCGGGGTTGTCCCTGTTGGTGTCGACCAGGCACACCGACTGCCAGGTGCCCAGCTCCAGCCGCCCGCCGATGACCGGCAGGGTCGCGTGCGGGGGTACGAGGGCGGGCAGCACGTGGTCGCGACCGTGGCCGCGGCTGCCGTGGCGGTGGCGCCAGCGGTCGTCCGCCGGCAGCAGATCCTGAAGGGCGGACAGCAGGTCCTCGTCGCTGCCGGAGCCGGTCTCCAGGACGGCCACGCCGGCCGTGGCGTGCGGGACGAAGACGTTGAGCAGTCCGTCGCGGCCGGCGGCCGCCTCGCGCAGGAAGGCCTCGCATTCGTGGGTGAGGTCGTACACCGTCTCCGAGGAGCCGGTGGCGATGTCGAGGACGTGCGTACGGAAGGTGCCATGGGTGTCTGCCATGGCACCATTTTCTTACGCGCCCCGGGGAAGACCGCGAGGAGAGGGCCGGGAAGATACGGCCCGCCTCTCAGGTTAGTAGAATCATGAACAATCTTGTGGTGCGTGAGACCGGGGTCGTGGTGATCGGCGCGGGGCAGGCGGGCCTCTCCAGCGCCTACCACCTGCGCCGCGCGGGGTACGAGCCGGACCGGGACTTCGTCGTCCTGGATCACTCCCCGCGGCCGGGCGGAGCCTGGCAGTTCCGCTGGCCGTCGCTCACCTACGGCAAGGTGCACGGGATGCACGCCCTGCCCGGCATGGAGCTGACGGAGGCCGACGGCTCACAGCCCTCCTCCGCGGTGATCGGCGGCTACTTCGCCGACTACGAGCACGCCTTCGACCTGCGCGTACACCGCCCGGTCGACGTCCGCGCGGTACGTGAGGGGCAGGACGGACGGCTGACGGTCGAGAGCTCCGAGGGCCTGTGGTCGGCCCGGGCACTGATCAACGCGACCGGGACCTGGGACCGCCCCTTCTGGCCCCGCTACCCCGGCCAGGAGACCTTCCGCGGCCGCCAGCTGCACACGGCCCACTACCCCGGACCGCAGGACTTCGCCGGGCAGCGCGTCGTCGTGGTCGGCGGCGGCACCTCCGCGGTGCAGCACCTGCTGGAGATCGCCGAGGTGGCGGCCGGGACGACCTGGGTGACGCGCCGGCCCCCGGTCTTCCGGGAAGCCCCGTTCGACCAGGAGTGGGGGCGCGCCGCGGTGGCCCGCGTCGAGGAGCGGGTCCGGCAGGGCCTGCCCCCGCAGAGCGTCGTCTCCGTGACCGGGCTGCCCATGACGGAGGCCATGGAGCGGGCGCGAGCCGCCGGCGTCCTGGCCCCGCGCCCCATGTTCGACCGCGTCACCCCCACCGGCGTGCAGTGGGCGGACGGCAGCGCCGTCGACGCCGACGTCATCCTCTGGGCGACCGGCTTCCGGGCCGCCGTCGACCACCTCGCCCCTCTGAAGCTGCGCGAGCCCGGCGGCGGCATCCGCATGGAGGGCACACGCGCGGCGCGCGACCCCCGGGTGCACCTCGTCGGCTACGGGCCCTCCGCCAGCACCATCGGCGCGAACCGGGCGGGCCGCGCGGCCGTACGGGAGATCCGCGCCCTGCTCGGTTCTTCACAGCCGCGGGTCCCTGCGGCAGTATGAGGCTCCCCGGATGATCACGACGCGAGGAGGGGCGCATGCGCGTGGGGCTGTTCGTGACGTGCGTCAACGACACGCTCTACCCGCGGACCGGCCGGGCGGTCGTCACCCTCCTCGAACGGCTCGGCGTGCAGGTCGACTTCCCCGCCGGACAGAGCTGCTGCGGCCAGCCCTTCTTCAACACCGGATACCGGCACCGAACCGAACCGCTGCTGCGCCGCTACGCGGCCGCCTTCCGTGACCACGACTACATCGTCACCCCCTCCGGCTCCTGCGCGGCCATGGTCCGCGACAACTACCCCCGGATCGCCGCGAAGGCGGCCGCCGAGGGGCGCCCCGGGGCGGTCCCGGGACCGGTGGCGGAGGCGGCGGCCAGGACGTACGAACTGACGGAGTTCCTGGTCGACGTCCTCGGGGTGACCGACGTCGGCGCCTACTACCCCCACACCGTCACCTACCACCCCACCTGTCACGGGCTGCGGGTCCTCGGACTCGGCGACCGGCCACGGCGGCTCCTGGAGCGCGTCGAGGGCCTGGACCTGCGCGAACTGCCGGGCGCGGAGGAGTGCTGCGGCTTCGGCGGCACCTTCGCCGTCAAGAACCCCGCCGTCTCCGCGGCGATGGGCGCCGACAAGGCGCGCGCCGTCACCTCGACCGGAGCCCGCGCCCTGTGCACGGTCGACAACTCCTGCCTCATGCACATCGGCGGGATCCTCGCCCGCGAGGGTTCACCGGTCACCCCCGTGCACATCGCCGAGATCCTGGCCGGCAGCAAGGAGAACGGTACCGGCGGGGCCCCCGCGGGCGACGGAGCCGGCCGGGGAGCCGCCCGGTGACCGGCACCTACCTGGGGATGCCCTCCTTCCCGCGCGCCGCCGACGCCTCGACCCGTGACCACCGCCTGCGCGCCAACCTCCGGCGCGCCACCCGCACCATCCGCGCCAAACGCGACCGGGCCGTCGCGGAGCTGGACGACTGGGAGCGGCTGCGGGCCGCCGGCGCCGCGGTCAAGGACCGGACACTGCGCCACCTCGACCACTACCTCCTCCAGTTGGAGGAGTCGGTGACCGGGGCCGGCGGCACGGTCCACTGGGCGGCCGACGCCGCCGAGGCCAACCGCATCGTCACCGGCCTGGTCCTGGCCACCGGCGAACGCGAGGTGGTCAAGGTCAAGTCGATGGCCACGCAGGAGACCGGCCTCAACGCAGCCCTCGCGGCGGCCGGTATCCGGGCGTACGAGACCGACCTCGCCGAACTGATCGTGCAGCTCGGCGACGACCTTCCCTCGCACATCCTGGTGCCCGCCATCCACCGCAACCGCGCCGAGATCCGCGACATCTTCCGCCGGCGGATGGCCGACTGGGGGCTCCCGGCTCCCGAAGCACTGACCGACCGGCCCGCCGATCTCGCCGAGGCCGCGCGGCTGCACCTGCGGGAGAAGTTCCTGCGGGCCAAGGTGGCCGTCTCCGGGGCCAACTTCGCAGTGGCGGAGACCGGGACGCTGGTCGTGGTCGAGTCCGAGGGCAACGGCCGGATGTGCCTCACCCTCCCCGAGACCCTGATCTCGGTGGTCGGGATCGAGAAGGTCGTGCCCGCCTGGCGCGACCTGGAGATCTTCCTCCAGCTGCTGCCGCGCTCGTCGACGGCGGAGCGGATGAACCCGTACACCTCGATGTGGACGGGCACCACCGACGGCGACGGCCCCCGCGCCTTCCATCTGGTGCTGCTCGACAACGGCCGCACCGACACCCTCGCGGACCCGACCGGCCGCCAGGCCCTGCGCTGCATCCGCTGCTCGGCCTGCCTGAACGTCTGCCCCGTGTACGAGCGGGCCGGGGGCCATGCATACGGATCGCCGTATCCCGGACCGATCGGGGCCGTCCTCACCCCCCAGCTCCGCGGCCTCGCCTCGCCCCTGGAGGAGTCGCTCCCGTACGCATCCTCGCTGTGCGGCGCCTGTTTCGAGGCCTGCCCGGTGGCCATCGACATCCCCGAGATCCTCGTCCATCTGCGGGAGAGGGTCGTGGAAGGGGGCACGGTGACACTGCGCGGCACCCGCACCGTCATCAAGCCGGCGAAGCGGCACGCCACCGAGCGCGCCGTGATGCGTGCCGCGGGCTGGGCCTTCGACCACCCCCGCGTGCTGCGCCGGGGCCAGCGGCTGCTGGCCCGGACCCGTGGGCTGCACCCCGGGCGGCTGCCGGGACCGGGCCGTGCCTGGTCGGACACGCGCGACCTGCCGGAGGTGCCGCCCGAGTCCTTCCGCGACTGGTGGGCCCGCACCCGCGGCGGCCCCGGCCGGGAAGGAGAGCCGTCATGAGCAGCGGGCCGAACAGGGAGTCGGGCAGGGAGTCGAGCAGGGAACGGATCCTGGGCCGGGTGCGGCGGGCGCTCGCCGACGTGCCTGCGTCGGAGCAGCCGGGGGATCATCCGGTCCCGCGTGACTACGCCGCGCAGCACGGCGAGCGCACGCATGCAGCGACCGTTGCCCTTCTGGCGGAGAACCTGGCGGACTACCGCGCACACGTCCACCACACGGAAGCGCCCGGCCTGCCCGCGCTCCTCGCCCGCCTGCTCGGCGAACGCGGCACACGCCGGGTGGTCGTACCGCCCGCCCTTCCGGACGGCTGGCTCGCCGCCGCCGCACCGATCGAACTCGTCCGCGACTCCCCCGCCCTGACGCCCCGTGAACTGGATTCCATCGACAGCGTGGTGACCGGCTGTGCGCTGGCCGTCGCCGAGACCGGGACCGTCGTGCTCGATGCGGGCCCGGATCAGGGGAGCCGGCGCATCACCCTCGTGCCGGACCATCACCTCTGCGTGGTGCGGACCGACGACCAAGTGGTCTCCTCCGTGCCGCAGGCCCTCCGGCGGCTGGCCCCGGCACGGCCCCTGACCTGGATCTCGGGACCGTCGGCGACGAGCGACATCGAGCTGGAGCGGGTCGAGGGCGTGCACGGGCCGCGCACCCTGGAGGTGATCCTGGTGGCGGGCGATCCACGCGAGCTGTGAGCTGCTGTTCATGGCCGCGACACTATGCCGGGACCGGTGCCCAGTGCGCCGGGCTGTCCACAACCCCGGTCATATGAACTGCCCGGCGGAAGGAGCCGAGTTGAAGCCGCCCCTGCACGACGTCACGGTCGTCGCCCTCGAACAGGCCGTGGCCGCACCCTTCGCCACCCGGCAGCTCGCCGACCTCGGCGCCCGCGTCATCAAGATCGAACGGCCGGGGCGCGGGGACTTCGCCCGCGACTACGACCGCAGGACGAAAGGGCTCTCCGCCTATTTCGTGTGGGTCAACCGCGGGAAGGAGAGCGTCGTCCTCGACCTGAGGACCGAGGCCGACCGCGCGCTGCTCGACCGCCTCCTCGCCCGCGCCGACGTCTTCATCCAGAACCTGGGCCCCGGCGCGGCCGGGCGGCTGGGCCTCGGCTGCGAGGCGCTGCGCGCCCGGCATCCCCGGCTGATCACCTGCGACGTCTCCGGGTACGGCGCGGAGGGCCCGTACCGCGACAAGAAGGCGTACGACCTGCTCGTGCAGTGCGAGGCCGGGCTGGTCTCGCTCACCGGCCACCCCGGCGCCCCCGCCCGCCCCGGCATCTCCGTCGCCGACATAGCAGGCGGCATGTACGCCTACACGGGCATCCTCACCGCTCTCTACGAGCGCGAACGCACCGGCGAGGGCACGGCGCTGTCCGTCTCCCTCTTCGACGCGCTCGCGGAGTGGATGGGGCAGCCGTACTTCGCGGAGGCCTACGGCGGCGCCCCGCTGACCCGCAGCGGCGCGCGGCACCCGTCCATCTCCCCTTACGGCCACTACCGCTGCGGCGACGGCGGCCAGGTGTTCCTGAGCGTGCAGAACGACCGGGAGTGGGTGGCCCTGTGCGAACGCGTGCTGCGGCGGCCCGCGCTGATCCGCGATCCCCGTTTCGCGGACAATCCCCTGCGCCGGGCTCATGACGAGGAGCTCACCGCCGTCATCGAGGAGCAGTTCGCCGCCCACACCGCGGACGGTGCGGGGGCCCTGCTCGACGGAGCCGGCATCGCGAACGCCCGGCTGCGGACGGTGGCCGAGTTCACGGACCATCCGCAGCTCGCGGCGCGCGACCGGTGGCGCGAGTTCGGCTCCCCCGCCGGTCCGCTGCGCGGGCTGCTCCCGCCGGTGGAGGTGAGAGGGCGGGAGGCGGCCATGCGAACGGTACCGGCGCTGGGCGAACACACGGACGCCGTCCGTGCGGAGTTCGCCGAGCAGGAGCCCGCTGGCGTGGATCCCTCCGGGCCCGGGGCGGATCAGCTGCCGGCAGGCTGAACGGAGCGGTCGAGCGGCCGCTTCGCCGTCTCCGGCAGGATCACGTAGACGCACGCGGACACCAGGCAGAGCCCCGCCACGTACCAGGGGAACGCGCCCGGGTGACCCGAGTCCTTGAACCAGGTGCCGAGGTAGGGAGCCGTGCCGCCGAAGAGCGCCACGGTCAGTGAGTACGGGAAGCCGATCCCCGCAGCCCGTACGCGCGCGGGGAACACCTCGGCGTTCACGGCGGCCGCGATGGAGGTGTAGCCGGTGAGCAGCACCATGCCGGCGCACTGCACCAGCAGCAGGGAGACGAAGGAGCTGCCGACCGCGTGCAGGAGGGGAACGGCCAGGGCGGCGAAGCCCACCGCGAAGCCGATCAGCAGCGGCTTACGGCCGATACGGTCGGACAGCAGCCCGCCGAGGGGCTGGAGCGCCGCGAAGAAGGCCAGCGAGATCGTGCCGACGGCGAGCGCGTCGCCCTTGTCGAATCCGGCGTTCATCTGGGCGTAGGTCGGCAGATAAGTGGTCCAGGTGTAGTAGGCGAGGGTGCCGCCGGCGGTGATGCCGCAGATCAGCAGGGACTCGCGGGGGTGCCGTCGCACGGCTTCGAAGAGCGCCGGCCGCGCGGACTCCTTCCCCGGTACGTCGTGCGTCTCCTCGGCGCCCTGCCGGATCCAGAATCCCGCCAGGCTGATGACCGCTCCGATGAGGAACGGCACGCGCCACCCCCAGTCGCCCATCTGCCCCTCGGTGAGGAGGTGGGCAAGCAGTGCCGCGATGCCAGAGGCGAGGAGCTGGCCGATGGTCGTGGACACGTACTGGAAGCTGGAGAACAGCCCCCTGCGGCCCGGGCCCGCGGACTCCACGAGGAACGTCGTGGACGCCGCGAACTCCCCTCCGACCGAAAGCCCCTGGATCAGCCGGGCGATCACGAGGACCACGGGGGCGAGCACACCGGTGGCGGCGTAGGTCGGGGTGATCGCGAGGAGCAGGCTGCCGGCGCCCATGAGCAGGATGGTGACCGTGAGGGCGGCCCGCCGGCCGCGCCGGTCGGCGACCGCACCCATGAGCAGGCCGCCGACCGGGCGCATGAAGAACCCGACCGCGAAGACGGCGAAGGTCGAGAGCAGGGGCACGAGGGAGTTGCCGGAGCCCTTGGGGAAGATCTGATCGGCGAAGTAGACCGCCAGGAACGAATAGGCGTACCAGTCGTACCACTCCGCCGCATTGCCCACGGACGCCGCGGCGAGCTGGCGCAGCGAAGAACGGGGCGGTGGCGCGGGGACGTTCGCGGCTCGGAGGTCGCCGGTGCCGGTGCCGGTATCGCCGCCGGCGGACAGAGGCTCGGATCGTTTCATGATCCCTTGGATCCCCCGGGCAAGCCTCCCGCACACCCGTGCGAGGACTCTCGGTCCGGTGCGGCCTACCCGGTCACGGCGTCGGCCGTGGCACGGCCGGCGTCCCTGCGCACGAGCGCGGCGTAGTGCCCGTCCTCCGCGAGGAGTTCCTCGTGGGTGCCCTGTTCGGTGACGCGCCCGCGGTCGAGGACGACGATCCGGTCGGCGTTGCGGACGGTCGAAAGGCGGTGGGCGATGGTGATGGTCGTCCGCCCGGCGGAGAGGGCGTCAATGGCCTCCTGGACGGCGTGTTCGGTGCGGGTGTCCAGGGCGCTGGTCGCCTCGTCGAGGATCAGCACCGGCGGATCGCGCAGGATCGTGCGGGCGATGGCCAGGCGCTGCTTCTCGCCGCCGGAGAAGCGATAGCCCCGCTCGCCGACGAGGGTGTCGTACCCGTCGGGGAGGGCGGCGATGTGGTCGTGGATCTGTGCGGCGCGGGCCGCCGATCTGATCTCCTCGTCCGTCGCGTCGGGCTTGGCGAACCGGAGGTTGTCGGCGACGGAGGCGTGGAACAGATAGGTCTCCTGGGAGACCACGCCGACCGCCCGGGCCAGGGTGTCGAAGTCGAGGTCGCGGACGTCGGCCCCGTCGAGCAGGACGCGGCCGCCGGTGACGTCGTAGAGGCGGGGGACGAGATAGCTGAGCGTGCTCTTGCCGGAGCCGGTCGGCCCGACGACGGCGAGGCTTCCGCCGGCCGGCACGGTGAGGTCG
>NZ_JBAMDC010000171.1:0-13528 GCF_036961605.1 Streptomyces sp. KLMMK | reverse complement strand
CGGTCGAAGGAGGCGGCGCGCCCCAGCTTCTCGGCGGTCGCCCGGCCGGTGTTGTAGACCTTCTCCAGCACGTAGGGGATCACGAGCAGGAAGGTGGGCCGGAAGCCGGCGAGGTCCGCGAGCAGGTCCTCGGTGCGCAGGGAGGGGGCGTGGCCCACGCGGACGCGGGCGCGCATGCAGCCGACGGCGACGGTCCGGCCGAAGACGTGCGAGAGGGGCAGGAAGAGGAGCGTGGCTGCGGGCGCCTTGCCGGCGGCCTTGAAGACGGGGTACAGCAGCTCGGTGGAATTGTCGACTTCGGTGAAGAAGTTGGCGTGGGTGAGGACGCAGCCCTTGGGACGGCCCGTGGTGCCCGAGGTGTAGATGAGGGTGGCGATGTCGTCGGGGCCGCGAGTGGCACGCGCCTCGGTGACGGCCGTGCCGGGCAGGCCACGGCCCGCGGCCGTCAGGAGGGGGACAGCGCCCGCGTCGAACTCCCACAGGTGGGCGAGGCCCGGGAGGGCGCCGCGCTCGGCCTCCACCAGCCGCGTCTGCTCCGGTCCCTCGACGACGCAGGCGGCGGCCCCGGAGTCGTGCAGGATCCAGCGGACCTGGGCGGCGGAGGAGGTGGGGTAGACGGGGACGGTGACCAGCCCGGCGGCCCAGGCGGCGAAGTCCAGGAGCGTCCACTCGTAGCGGGTGCGGGCCATGATGGCGAGCCGGTCGCCGGGCCGCAGCCCGTGGGCGATCAGGCCCTTGGCGGTGGCGAGCACCTCGGCGGCGAAGGTGGCGGCGCTGACGTCGCGCCAGGTGCCGTCGGGCTGCTTGCGGCTGAGGACGGGGTCGGCGGGGGCCTCGGCGGCGTTGTCGAAGGGCAGGTCGCCGAGCGACCCGCGGGAGACGGGCGGGACGAGCGGCGGGAGGTACGCCTCGCGGACGACTCCCTCGACGACGGTGACGCGGGGTGGGGCGACGCGGTGCGGTACGGACACGTGCGGCTCCCTACTGGGCGGTAAATGGCGGCAATCTACGCCTCGGGAGCCGCTCCCTCCAGACCGCCGCTAGTCCTTACGGCCACCCGCCGTCTGCCCGTTTTGCCGATACGTGCCCCGTTGCGCCCGTTTTAGCGTCGTGGCCATGAACACCACGCGAAGCACCCGCACCGCACTCCGTAGCGCCATAGCCGGCGCCGTGCTCGCCGGCACGGTCGCCGTCGCCGTGCCCACCGCGGCGCTCGCCGCCGACGGCGGCGGCACCGCCGGCGCGCCGGGCACGGCCTCCGGGACGACGTCCGCAGCGAGCTCCGGACCGGACACCGCCGAGGAAACCGCCAGGAACACCGGCAACGACACGAAGCAGGACGCCCGGAAGGGCGACACCGGCGGCTCACGGCGCACCGTGCAGCTGAAGGACGGCAAGTACGCCGTCATCACCAAGCTCGGCGAGGGCTCCTACAAGGCCGTCGTCACCGGCCCGGACGGCTTCGTCTTCGCCACGCTCACCGCCTCCGCCCCCTCCGTCACCCTCGACGGTGGCCTGAAGGTGACCCTCGACCGGAAGACCGGCCTGATCACCCGGACCACCGTCAAGAGCAGGAACGGCGAGGCCGCCCGCGACACCGCCACCGGGAGCACCGGGAAGGCCGCGGAGAAGACCGCACAGAAGACCGCTCACAAGACCGGCGATCACCGGGAGAGCGGCGACGCCGGCGGCAAAACGCCCCCCAAGGGCGGCGTCGCCGCCGGTGAGGCGCCCCAGGAGCTCCCGGACACCGACCCCGCCCTCATCGGCGGCGCGCTGGCGGCGGCGGGAGTCCTCGGCGGGGCCGGCGTGCTCACCGCGCGCCGCCGCAAGGACGTGCGGCGCTGAGCGGGCCGCCGGCCCCGCGCCCGGACTCCGCCGACGTCAGGAACGGGCGGGCGCCCAGCGCCGCCCGTTCCTCAGGTTCTCCAGCCCCGTCCAGGCGAAGTTCATGAGCGTCTCCGCCGTCCGCCGCTCGCAGGAGCCGGTGCCGTCGCGCTCGTTGGACCACCCGGCGAGCGACTCGGCCGCGCCCACCAGGGCGTGGGCGAGGCCCGCGACCTCGACCTCGGGCAGCGGCTCGGTGCAGCCGCCGGCCTCGGCCGTCTCCGTGATCAGCCGGGTGACGACGTCCACGAGCCGCTGCCGCAGCGCGGCCACCTCCAGCGCGAAGGGCTCCCCGTGGGTGCGTGCCTGGCAGTGCAGCACCGCCCAGCCGTCGGGGTGCGCGGCGGTGTGCGCGAAGAACCCGAGCAACCCGTTCCACAGCCGCCGGTCGGCCGGAGCACCCGGGTCCACAGCCGCCTGGACGGCCGCGATGAGCGCCTCCGCCTCGCGCCGGATGCAGGCGCTGAAGAGGTCTTCCTTCGAGTGCAGGTAGAGGTAGACCAGGGGCTTGGACGCCCCGGCCAGCTCGGCTATCTCGTCCATCGACGCGGAGCTGTACCCGCGGCGCGCGAAGACCGCCACCGCGGCGTCGAGCATCTGGCGCTCGCGCACCTCCCGCGGCATGCGCTTCGTCCTGCCCTTCGGCTTCCCCTGGGCCTGAAGTACGTCGGTCTGTGCAGCATTCACGACAAACATCCCTCCGCCCCCGTCACGTTACCGGCAGGTAATGTTACGGGGTGGAGGGATGCGGGGTAGGGCCGTTCGGTCCACTCCCTACGGACGGGTCAGTCAAGATCCCGTCAGGCGGCCACGGGCTGGGGCTGCGCGTCCACGCGGGACTCGCCGTCCTCCAGGCGGGAACCGTCCGCTGTCGCGTACGCCGCGCGGTCCAGGATCCCCTCCCGGGCGGCCACCAGGATCGGCACGACCGACTGACCTGCAACGTTCGTGGCGGTGCGCATCATGTCCACGATCGGGTCGATCGCCAGCAGCAGGCCCACGCCCGCCATCGGCAGGCCCAGCGTCGACAGCGTCAGGGTCAGCATCACCGTGGCGCCGGTCAGGCCGGCGGTCGCGGCCGAGCCGATCACCGAGACGAAGGCGATCAGGATGTAGTCCTTGACCTCCAGCGGCACGTCGAAGACCTGCGCGACGAAGATCGCGGCGATGGCCGGGTAGATCGAGGCGCAGCCGTCCATCTTGGTCGTCGAGCCGAACGGCACCGCGAAGGACGCGTACTCCTTGGGCACGCCGAGCCGCTCGGTGACCTTCTGCGTCAGCGGCATCGTGCCGACCGAGGAGCGGGAGACGAAGGCCAGCTGGATGGCCGGCCAGGCGCCCTTGAAGAACTGCAGCGGGTTGACCTTGGCGACGCCGGCCAGCAGCAGCGGGTACACGCCGAACATCACGATGGCGCAGCCCACGTAGATGTCCGCGGTGAACGTCGCGTACTTGCTCAGCAGGTTCCAGCCGTACGTGGAGATGGCCGTGCCGACCAGGCCGAGCGTGCCCAGCGGGGCGAGCTTGATGACCCACCACAGGGCCTTCTGCAGCAGCTCCAGCACGGAGTGGCTGAGGGTGAGGACCGGCTGCGCCTTCTCGCCGACCTTCAGGATCGCGACGCCCACGACCACGGCCATGAAGACGATCTGCAGGACCTTGAGCTCGGTGAAGGGCGTGACGATGTCGGTCGGGACGATCCCGGTGAGGAAGTCGATCCAGGAGCCGTGCTTCTTGGGCTCGGCGCCGTCGGCGGCGGTCAGGCCGGTGCCCGCGCCCGGGTCCGTGAGCAGGCCGATGCCGAGGCCGATGACGACCGCGATCAGCGACGTGATCATGAACCACATCAGGGTGCGGGTGGCCAGCCGGGCGGCGTTGGAGACGTTCCGCAGGTTGGTGATCGACACCAGGATCGCGAAGAACACCAGCGGCGCGATGACCAGCATCAGCAGCTGGACGAAGATGTCGCCGACCTTGCCCAGCGTGGTGGAGAGCCAGGAGATGTCACCGCTCTTGGCGGCCCAGCCGAGCAGGGCACCGAGGACGAGACCGAGCAGGATCTGGGCCCAGAACGGGACGTTGGGTATGCGCCCGCGCAGGGACGCCGTGGGGGACGGGGGTGTCGATGACAACGGAAGCTCCGGTTACAGACGGAAGAAAAAGGGCGTGAGGCGCCGGGGAAATCCGTTTGCGCAGGATCTCCGGCCGCGGTGGACATGGCGTCAGCGGCGACAACAGGCCGCGGAGACACAGCGGCAAAGATCGACGTGCAGGCGCGCCACGAGCACGGGGCCCGTGGGGAACTGGTGCGCTGCTGCTGTCTTCATGTCCAATACGTTAACACTCGGACTTTGAGGAGCCCAAAGGTCTTCTTTGGGTCCACGAGACTCCCGCGCACCCCCTGAAACGCCGGATGCCCCGGCGTGGAGCGGAAAGCTCCACGCCGGGGCATCGGCGAAAAATCGGGCAAACGTGACGAGGGTTACACCTCGTCGGTCACGCCCCGTCCTCCTGAGCGGCGTTGGAGTTGATGCGCTCCTTCGCCCGGTCCACGCGCTCGACGATCTGCACGGACATCGCGTCGCGCTGCTTGCGCAGCAGCACCCAGCTCAGCGGCGCCGACAGGATCAGCGAGAGCAGCACCATCCACATCAGGTTCGAGCTGCCCACGCCCAGCGGGATGACGTGCGCGTAGCAGAGCACGTAGACGAGGGCGAAGCAGCCGATGAGCAGGCCGAATCGCAGGGCGGTGTAACGGAGCGACGCGTACTTCTGGCTACTCACGGACGGGACCTTCTTCTCGACGACGACCGAAGGGGGGGCACGCTCTTCAGTCAAACCAGTACAGCACGCCCCGAAGTGGATCTCAGACCCGCATCGGCTGCGGCGATTCGCGCAGCGAGGCGTCCGGTCCGGGGTACTCGCGGATGATCTCGTAGCGGGTGTTCCGCTCCACCGGGCGGAAGCCCGCCTCGCGGATCAGCTCCAGCAGATCGTCACGCGTCAGCTTGTTGGGCGTGCCGTAGTTGTCCGCATCGTGCGTGATCTTGTACTCGACGACCGAGCCGTCCATGTCGTCCGCACCGTGCTGCAGCGCGAGCTGCGCGGTCTGCACACCGTGCATCACCCAGAACACCTTGACGTGCGGCACGTTGTCGAACAGCAGCCGCGAGACCGCGAAGGTCTTCAGCGCCTCGGCGCCCGTCGCCATCGTGGTCCGGGCCTGCAGGCGGTTGCGGACCTTGCCGTCCTTCATGTCCACGAAGTCGTGCTGGTAGCGCAGCGGGATGAAGACGTGGAAGCCGCCGGTCTCGTCCTGCAGCTCGCGCAGCCGCAGGACGTGGTCGACCCGGTGCCGCGGCTCCTCGATGTGGCCGTAGAGCATCGTCGCCGGGCCCTTGAGGCCCTTGGAGTGCGCCAGGCGGTGGATGCGCGACCAGTCCTCCCAGTGGGTGTCGTGGTCGACGATGTGCTGGCGGACCTCCCAGTCGAAGATCTCCGCGCCGCCGCCGGTCAGCGACTCCAGGCCGGCGTCGATCAGCTCGTCGAGGATCTCGTCGGCGGGCAGGCCGGAGATCTTCTCGAAGTGCTGGATCTCGGTGGCGGTGAAGGCCTTCAGCGAGACGTTCGGCAGCGCCTCCTTGAGGGCCTTCAGGGAGCGCGGGTAGTAGCGCCAGGGCAGCGTCGGGTGCAGACCGTTGACGATGTGCAGCTCGGTGAGGTTCTCGCTCTCCATCGCCTTGGCGAGGCGCACGGCCTCCTCGATGCGCATCGTGTACGCGTCCTTCTCGCCCGGCTTGCGCTGGAACGAGCAGTACGCGCACGACGCCGTGCACACGTTCGTCATGTTCAGATGACGGTTGACGTTGAAGTGGACGACGTCGCCGTTCTTCTGCGTGCGGACGTGGTGGGCGAGCCCGCCCAGCCAGGCCAGGTCGTCGGACTCGTAGAGGGCGATGCCGTCCTCACGGGTCAGCCGCTCCCCGGCGAGGACCTTCTCCTCCAGCTCGCGCTTGAGCCCCGCGTCCATGACGTCCGCCTCTCCGATACTTCCGCTTTACGCAACTCTCCGAGCGTATCCCTACGCCTCGTCCGGCAGTTCGCCGACCCGGTTCTCCCACTTCGTGGACAGCACGATCGTGGTGCGGGTGCGGGCCACGCCCTTGGTGCCGGAGAGCCGGCGGATGGTGCGCTCCAGGCCGTCCACGTCGCTGACGCGGACCTTGAGCATGTACGAGTCGTCGCCCGCGATGAACCAGCAGTCCTCGATCTCGGCCAGGTCCCGCAGCCGGCGCGCCACGTCCTCGTGGTCGGCGCTGTCCGACAGCTGAAGGCCGATCAGGGCGGTGACGCCGAGGCCGAGCGATGCGGCGTTGACGGTCGCGCGGTACCCCGTGATGACGCCGGCCGCCTCCAGGCGGTTGATCCGGTCGGTGACGCTCGGCCCGGAGAGGCCCACGAGCCGGCCCAGTTCCGCGTACGAGGCCCGGCCGTTCTCCCGGAGGGCCTGGATGAGCTGCCTGTCCACCGCGTCCATAACCTGGCACCTTTCAATAATCGGCGAACTCGCCGCGTTTCATGTAGAATCTAAGGCATGTAGGGCTTCACAGCCCGCAAATCTTCGCTCAACTCGCTAGATCAACGACGATCCTTCAGGAGTGACGTAACCGTGTACACGATCGAGATGGCCTACGCCCGCATGCGTGAGATGCAGGACCTGGCCAACCGCTCGCGTGCCCACCAGACCGCCGAGCGCCGCGCCGAGGCCAGGGCCGCCCGCAGCGTCAGCCGGGCCGCGCGCGCCAAGAAGCGCTAGTCCCCCTCCGGGGAGCGCGCACCACCCAGCTCTCCCTTCCACCGGCGGTACAGCCGGTGCGGCACACCCGCCGCATCCAGCACCCGCCCCGCGACGAAGTCCACCAGATCCTGGATGTGCGTCGCACCCGCGTAGAACGCCGGAGAGGCGGGCAGCACCACTGCGCCCGCCTCGTCGAGCGCCACCAGCTGCCGCAGCGTCTGACCGCTCAGCGGCGTCTCCCGCACGGCGACGACCAGCGGCCGCCGCTCCTTCAGCGTCACGCTCGCGACCCGCTGCAGCAGGTCCTTCGACAGCCCCAGCGCCACCCCGGCCACACAGGCCGTGCTCGCCGGGACGATCAGCATCCCCTTCGCCGGGTACGAGCCGGACGACGGCCCCGCGGCGAGGTCCCCGGCGGGCCAGAACCGGACGTCGCCGAGAACGGCCTCCCCGAACTGCGGCTTCCCGTCGGCCCCCAGCGCCAGCCACTCGCGCAGGTCGTCCTGCCAGTGCGCGTCGCGGAACTTGATCCCGGTCTCGTCCAGCAGCGTCAGCCGTGACGCGCGGCTCACCACCAGGTCGACGGCCTCCCCGGCCGCCAGCAGCCCCCGCACCACGGCGGCGGCGTACGGCGTACCGGACGCCCCGGACACCCCGACCACCCACGGCCGGCGCTCCGGGCGCTGCGTTACTCGTTCGTACGGCTCCACGCCCCCGAGCCTAGCCGCAGGCCCGGGAGCGCCCGCGCGAGGCGGTCCCGGCTAGACGCCGAGCCCCCGCGCCACCAGATCCAGCAGGGCGCACACGAAAAGCGCAATGCCGATGAACCCGTTGACCGTGAAAAATGCCCTGTTCAGGCGGGACAGGTCGTGCGGCTTGACGATGGTGTGCTCGTAGAGGAACGCGCCGGCCACGACGGCCAGGCCCACCCAGAAGAACACCCCCGCGTCCGTGATCGCCCCGTACCAGGCCAGCAGGCCCGTGGTGATCACATGGCACACGCGGGCGCCGTGCAGCGCCGCCGGGACGCCGAAGCGGGCCGGCGTCGACTTCACCCCGTGCGCGCGGTCCGCCATCACGTCCTGGCAGGCGAAGATCAGGTCGAAGCCGCCGATCCACACGCCCACCGCGAGCCCCAGGACCACCGCCTCCCAGGACCACTCCCCCGTCACCGCGAGCCACGCGCCCACCGGGCCCATCGCCTGGGCCAGGCCCAGGATCGCGTGCGGGAAGTCGGTGAATCGTTTCCCGTACGGATAGACCACCATCGGCACGACCGCGATCGGGGCCAGCGCCAGGCACAGCGGGTTCAGCAGGGCCGCCGCGCCCAGGAAGAAGAAGACGGCGATGCCGGCGCCGGTCCACGCCGAGCGCACGGACACCGCGCCGGTGACCAGCTCGCGGTTCGCGGTGCGCGGGTTCCGGGCGTCGATCTCGCGGTCGATGATGCGGTTGCAGGCCATCGCGAAGGTGCGCAGGCCCACCATCGCGACGGTGACCAGCAGCAGCCGCGTCCAGTGGACGTTGCCGTAGGTGCGGAACATCGCGGTGAGGGTGGCGATGTAGGCGAAGGGCAGCGCGAAGACCGAGTGCTCGATCATCACCAGGCGCAGGAACGCCTTCACCTTGCCGCTCGACGGCGCCGGGCCCGGATCGAGGACCCCTTCCGCTGCGGACGTCACAGCCCGTACTCCTTCCACCTGCGGTCGACCTTCGCCGCCGTCTCCGGATCGGACTCGACCATGTGCGGCCACCCCCCGTCGCGCGTGTAGCCCTCCTCGGGCCACTTCGCCGTCGCGTCGATGCCCGCCTTGCCGCCCCAGAACTGCTGGTACGAGGCGTGGTCGAGGTGGTCGACCGGGCCCTCGACGACCGTCAGGTCGCGGGCGTAGTCCGTGTTGCCGAGGGCCCGCCAGGACACCTCGTGCAGGTCGTGCACGTCGCAGTCCGCGTCCACCACGATGATCAGCTTGGTCAGCGACATCATGTGCGCGCCCCAGATCGCGTGCATGACCTTCTGCGCGTGCTTGGGGTACTTCTTGTCGATCGAGACGATCGCGCAGTTGTGGAAGCCGCCGGACTCCGGCAGGTGGTAGTCCACGATGTCCGGAATGATGATCTTCAGCAGGGGCAGGAAGAACCGCTCCGTGGCCCGGCCCAGCGGGCCGTCCTCCGTCGGCGGGCGGCCGACCACGATGGACTGCAGCAGCGGCCGCTTGCGCATCGTCACGCAGTCGATCGTCAGCGCGGGGAAGGGCTCCTGCGGCGTGTAGAAGCCGGTGTGGTCGCCGAAGGGGCCCTCCGGGAGCATCTCGCCCGGCTCCAGCCAGCCCTCGATGACGACCTCGGCGTTGGCCGGGACCTGCAGCGGAACGGTCTTGCAGTCGACCATCTCGATGCGCTTGCCGGAGATGAAGCCGGCGAAGAGGTACTCGTCGATGTCGCCGGGCAGCGGCGCCGTGGAGGCGTAGGTGACGGCCGGCGGGCAGCCGAAGGCGATGGCGACCGGCAGCCGCTCGCCGCGCTTGGCGGCGACCTGGTAGTGGTTGCGGCTGTCCTTGTGGATCTGCCAGTGCATGCCGATGGTGCGCTTGTCGTGGCGCTGCAGGCGGTACAGGCCCAGGTTCCGCACGCCCGTCTCCGGGTGCTTGGTGTGGGTCAGGCCCAGGTTGAAGAAGGAGCCGCCGTCCTCGGGCCAGGTGAAGAGCGCCGGCAGCTGGTCGAGGTCGACGTCGTCGCCGGTGAGGACGACCTCCTGCACCGGAGCGTCCTTGATCTTCCGCGGGGGCACGTGCGTCATCGCGCCGAGCTTGCCGAACGCCTCGCGGATGCCGACGAAGCCCTGCGGCAGCTCGGGCTTGAGCAGACCGCCGATCTTGTCGCTGATCTCGTCGTAGGACGTCAGGCCGAGCGCCTTGAGCAGCCGGCGGTCGGTCCCGAAGACGTTCATGGCGAGCGGCATGTCCGCTCCCTTGACGTTCTCGAAGAGCAGCGCGGGGCCGCCCGCCTTGTTCACCCGGTCGGTGATCTCGCCGATTTCCAGGTACGGATCGACTTCCGCCTTGATGCGCTTGAGGTCGCCGTCGCGCTCCAGCGCCCGGAGGAACGAGCGAAGGTCGTCGTAAGCCATGCGCTCCAGTATCAAGCACGCACTACGCTGGACCGGTATCGGGGCCGCCGAGCGGCCCGTACCGCCGTTCCCGGGGAGCCGTCCGACATGCTCAGGTATCTGCCGTTCCTGCTGATCCTGGCGCTGTGGATCTACGCCTTCGTGGACTGCCTGAACACCCCGGAGAAAGAGGTCCGGGGCCTGCCGAAGATCGTCTGGGTGTTCGTCATCCTGCTCTTCGGCGAGGTGCTGATCGGGCCGGTCGCCTGGCTGATCGCGGGGCGTCCGCGCGCCGCGGCGGGGTCGCGCGGGCACGGGCGCGGCGGTGAGCGGCAGTGGGTCGCGCCCGACGACAACCCCGAGTTCCTGAAGTCGCTCCGGCGCGACCAGGGCGACCCGCCGCCCGCGGCCTGATCCTGCCCCGGAGTCCCGCCCCCGGATCCGCCCCGCAGCCGCGCCCTGACGGCCGGTCGGAGGATTCGCCCGTCCGGCCGTCACCCGGTGTCACGGCAGTCACCCGCCGTACGGCGTAGCCGCCCATCGCCCGATCGGGTAATAAGAAAAGCCGATCCCGGCCGCCGTACGCCGCCCCAGAGATCAACTCGTCCCTCTTCACGGCCATTTGGCACCCCGTTCACGCCCCCTCTCCTGCCGTTGACACACCCGTGCCGGGAGAGTCCGACAGGCCACACTGAGGCCTCACGCGACTCCAGGGAGAGGGGCACACGCCATGCCCGACATGACCCGACGCAGACTCATCGGCTCCGCCGCGGGCGCCGTGGGCGGCGCCGCGGCACTGTCGCTGCTGCCGCCGAGCGTGCGGCGGGCGGTCGCCGCCGGACCGGCCCGGAGCGGCTCGTTGCGCGACATCGAGCACGTGGTCCTGCTCATGCAGGAGAACCGGTCCTTCGACCACTACTTCGGCACCCTCAAGGGTGTGCGGGGGTTCGCCGACCCCGACGCCATCAAGCTGCCGGGCGGCCGCGACGTCTTCCACCAGCCGGACGAGAAGAACCCGGCCGGCTATCTGCTGCCGTTCCGGCTCGACACACAGAAGACGAGCGCCCAGGCCATCCCGTCCACCAGCCACGCCTGGGCCGTCCAGCACGAGGCGTGGAACGGCGGGAGGATGGACCGCTGGATGCCGGCGCACCGCAAGGCCGACGGGGCGAACGGCCCGTACGTGATGGGCTACCACACGCGCGAGGACATCCCCTTCCAGTTCGCCCTCGCCGAGACCTTCACCCTCTGCGACAACTACTTCTGCTCGGTCCTCGGCCCCACCTGGCCCAACCGGCTCTACTGGATGACGGGCACCATCGACCCCGCCGCCACCCACGGCGGCCCGGTCATCGACAACACCGCGCCCTCCCCGTACCGCTGGACCACCTACGCCGAGCGGCTGCAGGCGGCGGGCGTCAGCTGGCGCGTCTACCAGGAGGAGGACAACTACGGCTGCAACCTCCTGGAGCAGTTCGCCCGGTTCAAGGACGCCAAGCCGGGCGACCCGCTGTACGAGCGGGGGATGCGCCGGCTGCCCGCGGGCACCTTCGAGGACGACGCCCGCAACGGCCGGCTGCCGGCCGTCTCCTGGATCATCCCGACCGCCGCGCAGTCCGAGCACCCGCGCTACCTGCCGGCCGCCGGCGCGGACTACGTGGCGAAGAAGATCGAGGCCATCGCCGACAACCCCGAGGTGTGGGCGAAGACGGCGTTCATCCTGAACTACGACGAGAACGACGGGCTCTTCGACCACGTGCCGCCGCCGGTCCCCCCGGACGGCACGGCGGACGAGTTCGTGGGCAGGCTGCCGATCGGCGGCGGCTTCCGGGTGCCGTGCCTGATCGTCTCGCCGTGGACGGTGGGCGGCTGGGTCGCGGGCGACGCCTTCGACCACACCTCGGTGCTGCGCTTCCTGGAGGTGTGGACGGGTGTGCGCGAGCCGAACATCAGCGCCTGGCGCCGCCGCACCTTCGGCGACCTGACGTCGGCCTTCGGCTTCACCGACAAGGCCCCGCGGCCGCCGCGGCTGCCCGCGGACACCAAGGCGCAGCTCGACGAGGCCCGCTGGAAGGTCGCCCACCTGCCCAAGCCCACGCTGCCGGGCGCCCGCCAGCAGCCGCCGGAGCAGGAGAAGGGCAGCCGGCGCAGGCGCTGACCGGCGGCGCGGTGGCGGGGGTGGTCAGCCGGCCTTGCCGCCCGGCGGCTCGCCCGGGTCGCCGGAGCCGCGCAGCTCGTACTCCGCGCGCAGCTTCCGCCACCGTTCGAGGGTCCACCCCGACCAGTCGGCGGGCCGGCCCGCCAGGGCCTCCAGCAGGTACTCGAAGTGGTGGTGCCAGCCCGCCAGGCAGTCCAGGCGGACGTTGTCGGGGCCGGTGAACTCGTTGGTGAAGTGCAGGAGGGTGCCGCCGACGCTGGCGGGGGCGTCCTCCAGCTCGAAGCGGATCCGGCCGTGGATGTCGACGGTGTACTCGGCCAGCCGCTGCGGCTGCCAGGCGGTGACGCGGCCGGGGGCGACGGTGGCCTTCCCGGCCTCGTCGGTGTTCTGCCAGCGCAGGGTGATGGACCCGCCCTCGCGCTGCTCGAAGGGCTCGGCCGCGGCCAGCCAGGTGGGCAGGCCCTCGGGGGTGGCGATGGCCAGCCACACCTCGGCCTTGGGGAAGGGGAGCGACAGCTCGTAGCGCAGCAGGTGGCTGTCCTCGCCCCGGGGCTCGGACTTGCCGTAGAGGGAGGGGATCTCCATGGGTCCAGCTCTACCACCGCGGCCCGCCTCCCGCGCTCCGGAGAGGGCGGGAAACGGGCCGTACGGGGGCTGCTGTGCGGGGTGCGGGTGACCGCTCAGACGCCGGCGTAGGAGTGCTTGCCGGTGACGAAAATGTTCACGCCGTAGTAGTTGAAGATGTAGCAGCCGAACGCGGCGAGCGCGATGTAGGCGGCCTTGCGGCCCTTCCAGCCGGCGGTCGCGCGGGCGTGCAGGTAGCAGGCGTAGGCGACCCAGGTGATGAAGGACCAGACCTCCTTGGGGTCCCAGCCCCAGTAGCGGCCCCAGGCGGCCTCGGCCCAGATGGCGCCCGCGACGATCGTGAAGGTCCACAGCGGGAAGACCGTCGCGTTGATGCGGTAGGCCAGCTTGTCGAGGGTGGCGGCCGAGGGCAGGCGCGACATCGGGTTGTCGGTGCGCAGCGCGAGCTTGGCCTTGAGGCGGGCGTACTTGCGGTCCTGCGGCAGCTCGTTCAGGTAGCGGCGCAGGCCGGCGCCGGTGCGGCCCTCGACCAGGCGGGCCTCGTAGCCGTCGCGGAAGAGGTAGAGCAGGGTCGAGCAGGCGCCGACCCACAGAGCCGCGCCGGAGAGGATCGCGCAGGAGACGTGGATCCACAGCCAGTACGAGTGCAGGGCCGGGACGAGCTGGTCGCTCTCGGTGTAGAGCACGGAGACGGCGAGGCCGAGGTCGAGGAGGATCGTGGTGATCAGCGGCAGGCCGAGCCAGCGCACGTTCTTCTTGAAGGCCAGCAGGCCGAGGTAGACGCCGACGACCGTCACGCCGAAGGTCGTGGAGAACTCGTACATGTTGCCCCAGGGCGCCCGCTCCACGGACAGCGCCCGGGTGAGCACCGAGCCGGCGTGCAGCAGGAAGGACAGCACGGTCAGCGAGATGGCGATGCGGCCGTAGACGTCGCCCTTCTCGCTGGTGCCCGCGGCGCCCGGGCCGTCGGGCACGTCGCGGGTGCCGGCGG
>NZ_JBAMDC010000170.1:0-13567 GCF_036961605.1 Streptomyces sp. KLMMK | reverse complement strand
ATGCCGGGGGCCAGCAGCGGGCCGTTGATGTCCAGCTCCGCGCGCGCCGCGCCGAGCGAGCCGCCCAGGGTGGCGCCGACGACCGCGCCGTACGAGCCCATGGGCGTGGCGTCCGCGTTCTCCGCCCGCAGGTGGTCCAGCATGGTCGCGGCCACGCTCGCCCCGTCCGCGCGCACGGCGTGCTGCACCTCGGCGCCCTCCGGGTTCGAGGTGAGGGCCAGGACGAACACGCCGGTGCCGCTCTCGCGCGCCAGGTCCAGCGCGGGGCGCAGCGAGCCGTAGCCGAGGTAGGGGCTGACCGTCACGGCGTCGGAGAAGAGCGGCGAGGCCGGGTCCAGGTAGGTCGCGGCGTACGCGGCCATGGTGGAGCCGATGTCGCCGCGCTTGGCGTCCATCAGGACCAGCGCGCCGGCCTCGCGGGAGTCGGCGACGGCCTGCTCCAGGACGGCGATGCCGCGCGAGCCGAAGCGCTCGAAGAAGGCGGACTGCGGCTTGAGCACGGCGACGCGGTCGGCGAGCGCCTCCACCACGGTGCGGGTGAAGCGCTCCAGGCCGTCGATGTCGTCGCTCAGGCCCCAGTCGGCCAGCAGCGAGGCGTGCGGGTCGATGCCGACGCAGAGGGGACCGCGCCGGTCCATGGCGCGGCGCAGGCGCACGCCGAAGGGTTCGAGGGTCATGCGGCTGCCTTCTTCCGGGTCTCGGCGCCGACCGCCTCGGCGAGGGTGGCGTACGGGCTGGCCGCGAGCTTCTCGGCCAGGCCCCGGTGGATCCTGCGGCACCAGAACGGGCCCTCGTAGATGAAGGCGCTGTAGCCCTGGACGAGCGTGGCGCCCGCCAGGATCCGCTCCCAGGCGTCCTCGGCGGTCTCGATGCCCCCGACGCCCACCAGGGTGATCCGGTCGCCCACGCGGGCGTACAGACGGCTCAGGACCTCCAGCGAGCGGGCCTTGAGGGGGGCGCCGGACAGGCCGCCGGCCCCGATGGCCTCGACGGTGCGCTTCGGCGTCCGCAGGCCCAGGCCGTCGCGGGCGATCGTGGTGTTGGTGGCGATGATGCCGTCCAGGCCCAGCTCGACGGCCAGGTCGGCGACGGCGTCGACGTCCTCGTCGGCCAGGTCGGGGGCGATCTTCACCAGCAGCGGGACGCGGCGCGAGGTGACCGTGCGGTCGGCCGCCTCGCGGACGGCGGTCAGCAGCGGCCGCAGCGCCTCGGTGGCCTGCAGGTTGCGCAGCCCGGGCGTGTTGGGCGAGGAGACGTTGACGACGAGGTAGTCGGCGTGGGCGGCCAGGCGCTCGGTGGAGGTGACGTAGTCGGCGACGGCCTCGGCCTCCGGCACGATCTTCGTCTTGCCGATGTTGACGCCCACGGTCGTCCGGAAGACGGCCTTCCGGGCACCCAGGCGCTCGGCCACGGCCGCGGAGCCGTCGTTGTTGAACCCCATGCGGTTGACGAGCGCGCGGTCCGCCACGAGGCGGAAGAGGCGCTTCTTGGGGTTGCCGGGCTGCGGCTGGGCGGTGACGGTGCCGACCTCGATGTGATCGAAGCCGAGCATGCTCATGCCGTCGATGGCGGAGGCGTTCTTGTCGAAGCCGGCGGCGAGCCCGAAGGGGCCGTGCATGCGCAGGCCCAGCGCCTCGGTGCGCAGCTCCTTGTGGCGGGGGGCGAGGACGGCCGCGACGAAGGTGCGCAGGACCGGCACGCGGGCCGCGGCGCGGATCCAGGCGAAGGCGAGGTGGTGGGCCTTCTCGGGGTCCATCCGCTGGAAGATCAGTCGGAAGAAGAGGGAGTACATGGTGGAGCCGGGCCTTCCGCGAGCGGGACGGGCGAGAGGGAGGGGCCTGGGGACCGCCCGCCCGCCCCTGCGCGAGGGGCGGGCGGGCGGCACGGGTCAGGCGCGGGCGGCGGTCAGGTGCTCCGCGTGCTCCTGCAGGGAGCGCACGCCCACGTCGCCGCGGGTAAGCGCCTCGATGCCCTGGACGGCGGCCGCGAGGGCCTGGACCGTGGTCAGGCACGGGACCGCGCGGGCGACCGCGGCGGTGCGGATCTCATAGCCGTCGAGGCGGCCGCCGGTGCCGTACGGGGTGTTGACGATCAGGTCCACCTCACCGTCGTGGATGAGCTGGACGATCGTCTTCTCGCCGTTCGGGCCCTCGCCCTCGCTCTGCTTGCGCACGGCCGTGGCGTTGATGCCGTTGCGCTTGAGGACCTCGGCGGTGCCGGAGGTGGCCAGCAGCTCGAAGCCGTGGGCGACCAGCTCGCGGGCCGGGAAGATCATCGAGCGCTTGTCGCGGTTGGCGACCGACACGAACGCCCGTCCCTTGGTGGGCAGCGCGCCGTAGGCCCCGGCCTGCGACTTGGCGTAGGCGGTGCCGAAGACGCTATCGATGCCCATGACCTCGCCCGTCGAGCGCATCTCCGGGCCCAGGACGGTGTCCACGCCGCGGCCGGAGGCGTCGCGGAAGCGCGACCACGGCATCACGGCCTCCTTGACGGAGATCGGCGCGTCCAGCGGCAGCGTGCCGCCGTCGCCCTCCTTGGGCAGCATGCCCTCGGCGCGCAGCTCGGCGACGGTCGCGCCCAGCGAGATCCGGGCGGCGGCCTTGGCCAGCGGCACGGCGGTCGCCTTCGAGGTGAAGGGGACGGTGCGGGAGGCGCGCGGGTTGGCCTCCAGGACGTAGAGGATGTCCCCGGCCATGGCGAACTGGATGTTGATCAGTCCGCGCACGCCGACGCCCTTGGCGATGGCCTCGGTGGAGGCCCGCAGCCGCTTGATGTCGTGGCCGCCGAGGGTGATCGGGGGCAGGGCGCAGGCGGAGTCGCCGGAGTGGATGCCGGCCTCCTCGATGTGCTCCATGACGCCGCCGAGGTAGAGCTCGTGGCCGTCGTAGAGCGCGTCGACGTCGATCTCGATGGCGTCGTCGAGGAAGCGGTCGATGAGGACCGGGTGCTCGGAGATCAGGCCCGCGTGGCGCTCCAGGTACCCGCCGAGGGAGGGCTCGTCGTAGACGATCTCCATGCCGCGGCCGCCGAGCACGTAGGACGGGCGGACCATGACCGGGTAGCCGATCTCGGCGGCGATGCCCTTGGCCTCCTCGAAGGAGAAGGCGGTGCCGTACTTGGGGGCGGGCAGGCCGGCCTCGGTCAGCACGCGGCCGAAGGCGCCGCGCTCCTCGGCGAGGTCGATGGCCTCGGGCGAGGTGCCGACGATCGGCACGCCGTTGTCCTTGAGCGCCTGCGCCAGGCCCAGCGGGGTCTGGCCGCCGAGCTGGACGACGACGCCCGCGACGGGGCCGGCCTCCTGCTCGGCGTGGACGATCTCCAGGACATCCTCCAGTGTGAGCGGCTCGAAGTAGAGCCGGTCGGAGGTGTCGTAGTCGGTGGAGACGGTCTCGGGGTTGCAGTTGACCATCACGGTCTCGTAGCCGGCGTCGCTGAGCGCGAAGGAGGCGTGGACGCAGGAGTAGTCGAACTCGATGCCCTGGCCGATGCGGTTCGGGCCCGAGCCCAGGATGATCACCGCGGGCTTCTCGCGGGGCGCGACCTCGGACTCCTCGTCGTAGGAGGAGTAGAAGTACGGGGTCTTCGCCGCGAACTCGGCGGCGCAGGTGTCGACCGTCTTGTAGACCGGGCGGACGCCGAGGGCGTGGCGGACCTCGCGGACGACGTCCTCGCGCAGGCCGCGGATCGCGCCGATCTGGGCGTCGGAGAAGCCGTGCCGCTTGGCCTCGGCCAGCAGCTCGGGCTCCAGCTTCTCGGCGGCGGCCAGCTCGTCCGCGATCTCCTTGATCAGGAAGAGCTGGTCGACGAACCACGGGTCGATCTTCGTGGCGTCGAAGACCTCCTCCGGGGTGGCCCCGGCGCGGATGGCCGCCATGACCGTGTTGATGCGGCCGTCCGTGGGGACGACGGCCTTGGCCAGCAGCTCCGCCTTGTCGCCGGGCGCGGAGACGAAGTCGAACTGCGAGCCCTTCTTCTCCAGCGAGCGCAGGGCCTTCTGCAGCGCCTCGGTGAAGTTACGGCCGATGGCCATGGCCTCGCCCACCGACTTCATGGTGGTGGTGAGGGTGGCGTCGGCGGCCGGGAACTTCTCGAACGCGAAGCGGGGCGCCTTGACCACGACGTAGTCGAGCGTGGGCTCGAACGACGCCGGGGTCTTCTCGGTGATGTCGTTGGGGATCTCGTCCAGCGTGTAGCCGACGGCGAGCCTCGCTGCGATCTTGGCGATCGGGAAGCCGGTGGCCTTGGAGGCGAGCGCGGAGGAGCGCGAGACGCGCGGGTTCATCTCGATGACGATGACCCGGCCGTCGTCGGGGTTGACGGCGAACTGGATGTTGCAGCCGCCGGTGTCGACGCCGACCTCGCGGATGATCGCGATGCCGACGTCCCGCAGGATCTGGTACTCGCGGTCGGTCAGCGTCATCGCCGGGGCGACGGTGATGGAGTCGCCGGTGTGCACGCCCATCGGGTCGAAGTTCTCGATGGAGCAGACGACCACGACGTTGTCGCTCTTGTCGCGCATCAGCTCCAGCTCGTACTCCTTCCAGCCGAGGATGGACTCCTCCAGGAGCACCTCGGTGGTCGGGGAGAGCGTGAGGCCCTGGCCGGCGATGCGGCGCAGCTCGTCCTCGTTGTGCGCGAAGCCGGAGCCGGCGCCGCCCATGGTGAAGGAGGGGCGGACGACGACGGGGTAGCCGCCGAGCTCGTCGACGCCCGCGAGGACCTCGTCCATGGTGTGGCAGATGACCGAGCGGGCGGACTCGCCGTGGCCGATCTTGGCGTGGACGGCCTCGACGACGCCCTTGAACAGGTCGCGGTCCTCGCCCTTGTGGATGGCCTCGACGTTGGCGCCGATCAGCTCCACGCCGTACTTCTGCAGCACGCCGTTCTCGTGCATGGAGATCGCGGTGTTGAGCGCGGTCTGGCCGCCGAGGGTGGGCAGGAGAGCGTCGGGGCGCTCCTTGGCGATGATCTTCTCGACGAACTCGGGGGTGATCGGCTCGACGTAGGTGGCGTCGGCGATCTCCGGGTCGGTCATGATCGTGGCCGGGTTGGAGTTGACGAGGATGACCCGCAGGCCCTCGGACTTCAGCACGCGGCAGGCCTGGGTGCCGGAGTAGTCGAACTCCGCGGCCTGGCCGATGACGATCGGGCCGGAGCCGATGACCAGAACGGACTGGATGTCGGTGCGCTTAGGCACGCTGGCCCTCCATCAGGGAGACGAAGCGGTCGAACAGGTACGCGGCGTCGTGCGGTCCTGCGGCTGCCTCGGGGTGGTACTGGACGCTGAATGCCGGCTGGTCGAGCAGCTGGAGGCCTTCCACCACGTTGTCGTTCAGACACACGTGGGAGACCTCCACCCGGCCGTACGGCGTGTCGGTCGCCCGGTCGAGCGGGGCGTCGACGGCGAAGCCGTGGTTGTGCGCGGTGACCTCGACCTTGCCGGTCGTGCGGTCCTGCACGGGCTGGTTGATGCCCCGGTGGCCGTACTTCAGCTTGTACGTGCCGAAGCCGAGCGCGCGGCCGAGGATCTGGTTGCCGAAGCAGATGCCGAACAGCGGCGTCCTACGGGAGAGGACCTCGCGCATGACGGCGACGGGGTGGTCGGCGGTGGACGGGTCGCCCGGGCCGTTGGAGAAGAACACGCCGTCCGGGTTGACCGCGTAGACGTCCTCGGCGGTGGCCGTGGCCGGCAGCACGTGCACCTCGATGCCGCGCTCGGCCATCCGGTGCGGGGTCATGCCCTTGATGCCCAGGTCGACCGCGGCGACGGTGAACTTCTTCGCACCGATCGCGGGGACCACGTAGGTCTCCTTGGTGGCGACCTCGGCGGAGAGGTCGGCGCCCTTCATCTCGGGGGCCTGGCGCACCTCGGCGAGCATCGTGCCCTCGTCGGGCAGGGAGTGCCCGGAGAAGATGCCGACGCGCATGGCGCCGCGCTCGCGCAGGTGGCGGGTGAGGGCGCGGGTGTCGATGCCGCAGATGCCGACGACGCCCTGCTTGGCCAGCTCCTCGTCCAGGGAGCGGCGCGAGCGCCAGTTGGACGGGACGCGGGCGGGGTCGCGCACCACGTAGCCGGCGACCCAGATGCGCGCCGACTCGGGGTCCTCGTCGTTGACGCCGGTGTTGCCGACGTGCGGGGCGGTCATCACGACCACCTGGCGGTGGTACGAGGGGTCGGTCAGGGTCTCCTGGTAGCCGGTCATGCCGGTGGAGAACACGGCCTCGCCGAAGGTCTCCCCCACGGCCCCGTAGGCCCGGCCGCGGAAGATCCGGCCGTCCTCCAGGACGAGTACGGCGGGGATCTTGGCAGTCCCCCTGGTGGAGGTCGTCATCGTGCGCCTTCCGTGTCGCTGTTCAGGTGGTGCAGGTGGGTGAGGGCCTCGACCCATGCGGCGTGCTCGGCCGCCTGGTCGGAGCGGAAACCGGAATCGATCTCCCGGTCCCCGTGCACCCAGGTGATCACCAGCAGGCCGCCCTCGGTGAGGACCTTGCCGGCGATGCCCTTGTCGAGCCGGGCGCCGCGCACCCGGTCCGCGGGGATGAAGAAGTCCTGGGCGCCGGGGCGCACCGCGGTGACGCCCTGCTCCGTCAGGGTGAGCACGGCCCGGCTGCGGGTGCCGAGGCCGTGCGCGACGATGCGGTCGAGCCACTGGCCGGCCGTGGTGGAGCCGTGGTAGCGGCCCTCCATGGTGAGCGTGGGCTCACCCGCGTCGGCGGGCACGGCGGGCAGCTCGGGCAGGTCGCCCTGGAGCGCGCCGCGCCACTTCCAGCCCTCGCGCATCAGCCAGTAGACGAGCGCGATGAAGAGCAGCAGTCCCACGACCCAGCCGATGCGTGCGGCCCAGTCGGTGACCGCCTGCGACTTCTGCTCGTCCGCCGCCAGATTGATCAAAGGTGTCACGCCAGATTCCCGTCCACGACCGTTGCCCGGCCCCGCAGGAAGGTGTGGGTGACGCGACCCGGCAGCTCGCGGCCCTCGTAGGGGGTGTTGCGGCTGCGGGAGGCGAAGCCCGCGGGGTCCACGACACCACGGTAAGCGGAATCGACCAGGGTGAGGTTGGCGGGCTCACCGGCGGCGACGGGGCGGCCGTGCCCGGCGAGGCTGCCGATGGCGGCGGGCTTGAAGGACATGCGCTCGGCGACGCCGGCCCAGTCCAGCATCCCGGTCTCGACCATCGTGTGCTGGACGACGGACAGCGCGGTCTCCAGGCCCACCATGCCCATGGCGGCCGCGGCCCACTCGCAGTCCTTGTCCTCGTGCGGGTGCGGAGCGTGGTCGGTGGCGACGATGTCGATCGTGCCGTCGGCCAGGGCCTCGCGCAGCGCCATCACGTCACGCTCGGTGCGCAGCGGCGGGTTCACCTTGTAGACCGGGTTGTACGAGCGCACCAGCTCGTCGGTGAGGAGCAGGTGGTGCGGGGTGACCTCGGCGGTGACGTCGATGCCGCGCGACTTGGCCCAGCGGACGATCTCGACCGAGCCGGCGGTGGACAGGTGGCAGATGTGCACCCGGGAGCCGACGTGCTCGGCGAGGAGGACGTCACGGGCGATGACCGACTCCTCGGCGACGGCCGGCCAGCCGCCCAGTCCGAGCTCGGCGGAGACGACGCCCTCGTTCATCTGGGCGCCCTCGGTGAGGCGGGGCTCCTGCGCGTGCTGGGCGATGACGCCGCCGAAGGCCTTCACGTACTCCAGGGCACGGCGCATGATCACGGCGTCGTCGACGCACTTGCCGTCGTCGGAGAAGACGGTGACTCCGGCGGCGGAGTCGTGCATGGCGCCCAGTTCGGAGAGCTGCTTGCCCTCCAGGCCGACGGTGACGGCGCCGATGGGCTGCACGTCGCAGTAGCCGGATTCCTTGCCCAGGCGCCAGACCTGCTCGACGACGCCGGCGGTGTCGGCGACGGGGAAGGTGTTGGCCATGGCGAAGACGGCCGTGAAGCCGCCGCTCGCGGCGGCCCGGGTGCCGGTCAGGACCGTCTCGGAGTCCTCGCGGCCGGGCTCGCGCAGGTGGGTGTGGAGGTCGACCAGGCCGGGCAGCAGGATCTTGCCGTCGGCCTCGATCACCTGGGCGCCCTCGGCGCTCAGGCCGGTGCCGACCTCCGCGATCGTCTCGCCGTCGATCAGGACGTCCTGCGGCTCGCCGCCGAGGACCTTCGCACCGCGGATCAGGATCTTGGTCATTACTTGTTCTCCTCGGTGCGGGCGTTGTTCGTGGTGACGGCGGGCTCGGAGCCGCCCAGCAGCAGGTAGAGGACCGCCATCCGGGTGCTGACGCCGTTGGCGACCTGCTCGACGGCCGTGCAGCGGTCGGAGTCGGCGACCTCGGCGGTGATCTCCATGCCGCGGTTCATCGGGCCGGGGTGCATCACGACGGCGTGCTCGGGCATCTTCGCCATGCGGTCGCCGTCCAGGCCGTAGCGGCGGGCGTACTCGCGCTCGGTCGGGAAGAAGGCGGCGTTCATCCGCTCGCGCTGGACGCGCAGCATCATCACGGCGTCGGACTTCGGCAGCACGGCATCGAGGTCGTAGGAGACCTCGCAGGGCCAGCTCTCGACGCCGACCGGCACCAGCGTGGGCGGCGCGACCAGGGTGACCTCGGCGCCGAGGGTGGTCAGCAGGTGGACGTTGGAGCGGGCGACGCGGCTGTGCAGCACGTCGCCGACGATCGTGATCCGGCGCCCGGAGAGGTCCTGCCCGATCCCCGCGTCCCGGCCGACCAGGCGGCGGCGCACGGTGAAGGCGTCCAGCAGGGCCTGGGTGGGGTGCTCGTGGGTGCCGTCGCCGGCGTTGACGACGGCACCGTCGATCCAGCCCGAGTTCGCCAGCCGGTAGGGGGCGCCGGAGGCGTGGTGGCGGATGACGACGGCGTCGGCGCCCATCGCCTCCAGAGTCAGGGCGGTGTCCTTGAGGGACTCGCCCTTGGAGACCGAGGAGCCCTTGGCGGAGAAGTTGATGACGTCGGCGGAGAGGCGCTTGGCGGCGGCCTCGAAGGAGATGCGGGTGCGCGTCGAGTCCTCGAAGAAGAGGTTGACGACGGTGCGGCCGCGCAGGGTGGGCAGTTTCTTGATCGGCCGGTCGGCGACCCGGGCCATCTCCTCGGCGGTGTCGAGGATCAGGACGGCGTCGTCGCGGGTGAGGTCGGCGGCCGAGATGAGGTGGCGCTTCATCCGGGTGCTCCGTGTGTAGGAGGTGTGCGGGTACGCGGACGGGCGTGCGAGGACCAGGCGGTCACGGCCTCGCAGCGGCCGGGGTCCGGGAGGGGGGCTCGCTACTGCGCGTCGGCAGGGGTGGCCGCGCGCACGCCGAGCAGGACGCTGTCGCGCCCGTCCTCCTCGGTGAGCTGGACCTTGACCGTCTCCCGCAGCGACGTCGGGAGGTTCTTGCCGACATAGTCGGCACGGATGGGAAGTTCGCGGTGGCCGCGGTCGACGAGGACCGCGAGCTGGACGGCGCGCGGGCGCCCGATGTCGTTCAGGGCGTCCAGCGCGGCGCGGATCGTACGGCCGGAGAAGAGCACGTCGTCCACGAGGACCACCAGGCGGCCGTCGATGCCCTCGCCGGGGATCTCGGTGCGCGCGAGAGCGCGCGCCGGACGCAGCCGCAGGTCGTCGCGGTACATGGTGATGTCGAGGGAGCCGACGCGGGTCGCGCTGCCGGTGATCTCTTCGAGCTTGGCGGCCAGCCGGCGGGCGAGGAAGACGCCGCGCGTCGGAATGCCGAGGAGCACCACGTCATCGGCGCCCTTGGCGCGCTCGACGATCTCGTGGGCGATACGGGTCAGGACCCGGGCGATGTCCGGTGCTTCGAGCACGGGACGGGGGGCGGAGCCCATGGGGCTCGACTCAGGAATGGCGTCCATACGAAACGGACCTCCTTCTCCGCCTCACGGGACGGACATTAAAGGACGTCGGAATTACTCCCTCACCGTACCAGGCCCGCCATCGGATGCTCCCCGTCACCCCTACTGGAGGACGGTGTGGACCATTCGGCTTGACGAAGTCAGATTACGCTGCGTAACCTCACAGTGAGTTACCAGACACGCGGCAGTCGCAGAAGACGCCGTCGCACGTCGATATAGCGTCCGGGGAGCTTTATGTCCAGCGAATACGCCAAACAGCTCGGGGCCAAGCTCCGCGCCATCCGCACCCAGCAGGGCCTCTCCCTTCACGGCGTGGAGGAGAAGTCCCAGGGCCGCTGGAAGGCCGTCGTAGTGGGTTCGTACGAGCGCGGCGACCGTGCCGTGACCGTGCAGCGCCTGGCCGAGCTGGCCGACTTCTACGGGGTTCCCGTGCAGGAGCTGCTGCCCGGCACCACGCCGGGTGGCGCTGCCGAGCCGCCGCCGAAGCTGGTCCTGGACCTTGAGCGCCTGGCCCACGTGCCGGCCGAGAAGGCGGGCCCGCTCCAGCGTTACGCGGCGACCATCCAGAGCCAGCGCGGCGACTACAACGGCAAGGTCCTCTCGATCCGCCAGGACGACCTGCGGACCCTCGCCGTCATCTACGACCAGTCGCCCTCGGTGCTCACCGAGCAGCTGATCAGCTGGGGCGTGCTCGATGCGGATGCGCGCCGCGCGGTCCAGCACGAGGACGCCTGACGGCCGGTCCGGTCTTAAACAACCGACCACGACAAAACCGCCTGGGGCGGGAAACCTCCGGTTTCCCGCCCCAGGCGGTTTTGCTTTCGGGCGGCGGGCCCGGCTCGCAGGAGCCGGACGAGCCGGACCGCTTACTTCTCGTCGCGCCGGAGACCCGGCTTGAGCTCCTTGAAGCGGGCGAGCAGACCGTTGACGAAGGACGGCGACTCGTCGGTGGAGAACTCCTTGGCGAGCTGCACCGCCTCGTCGATCGCCACCGCGTCCGGGGTGCCGTCCTCCCAGATCAGCTCGTAGGCACCGAGCCGCACGATGTTCCGGTCCGCGACCGGCATGCGGTCCAGGTCCCAGTCGACCGCGTAGGTCGCGATCAGCTCGTCGATCCGGGCGACGTGCTCGGCGTACCCCTCGACCAGCTGCATCGTGTACTCGGTGACCGGCGGCTGACGGTCGTCGGACCGCGAGTGCCGGATCCAGTCCGCGAGCACGTTCTGCACGGTGATGCCGCGCTGGTCGGCCTCGAAGAGGATCTGGAAGGCGCGCTTACGGGCCTTGCTGCGGGCAGCCACGGTTAGCTGTTCACCCGGCCGAGGTAATCGCCGGTGCGCGTGTCGACCTTGATCTTCTCGCCGGTGGTGACGAAGAGCGGGACCTGGATCTCGTAGCCCGTCTCCAGCTTGGCGGGCTTGGTGCCACCGGTGGAGCGGTCGCCCTGGACGCCCGGGTCGGTGTGCTCGATGACCAGCTCGACGGCGGCCGGCAGCTCGACGTAGAGCACCTCGCCCTCGTGCGTGGCCACGGTGGCCTCGAAGCCCTCGATCAGGAAGTTCGCGGCGTCGCCGACGGCCTTCCGGTCGATCATCAGCTGGTCGTAGTCCTTCATGTCCATGAAGACGAAGTACTCGCCGTCCATGTACGAGAACTGCATGTCGCGGCGGTCGACGGTGGCCGTCTCGACCTTCACGCCGGCGTTGAAGGTCTTGTCGACGACCTTGCCGGAGAGCACGTTCTTCAGCTTCGTACGGACGAAGGCGGGGCCCTTGCCGGGCTTGACGTGCTGGAACTCGACGACGGACCAGAGCTGGCCCCCGTCGAGCTTGAGCACCATGCCGTTCTTGAGGTCGTTCGTGGATGCCACGGTTGCGGTATCTCCTGGACTGGTGGAACCAGAAAGTGCGGTGCGCCCGGCTAGAGCGCGAGCAGCTCTTTGGTCGTAATGGTGAGTAGCTCGGGTCCGCCGTCCGCCTCGGGGCGGACGACGAGCGTGTCATCGATCCGGACGCCGCCGCGGCCCGGGAGGTGTACCCCGGGATCTACGGTGACCGGCACGCAAGCGTCCAGTTTACCCATTGCCGAAGGTGTCAGCCGAGGGTCCTCGTCGTTTTCGAGTCCCACGCCGTGTCCGATCCGCGGTCCGACGCGATCACCGTGGCCCGCGGCCTCCAGCACCACCCGCGCCGCGCGGTCCACCTCCCGGCAGGGCGTGCCCGGCGCGAGCGCCTCCCGGCCGGCCCGCTGAGCGGCGAACACCTGGTCGTAGAGCTCGATCTGCCAGTCCGCCGGGCTGGTGCCGATCACGAAGGTCCGCCCGATCTCGCTGCGGTAGCCGCGGTAGTCCGCACCGACGCACACGCTCAGGAAATCGCCCTCCTCCACACGGCGGTCGCTCGGCAGGTGCCCGGCCAGACCCGAGTTCGGCCCGGTGCCGACGGAGGTGGGGAACGCCGGACCCGTGGCGCCGTGGTCGACCAGCCGCCGCTCCAGCTCCAGCGCGAGGTGCCGCTCGGTGCGCCCGACCAGGATCGACTCCAGCAGCTCCCCCAGGGCCTGGTCGGCGATCTCCGCGGCGATGCGCAGGGAGGAGATCTCCTCGTCGTCCTTGACCAGCCGCTGCTGCTCCACGGCGGGGCCCAGGTCCGTCAGGCGCAGCCGGGGCGCGACGGACTGCAGGGCGCGGTGGCGGGAGACCGTCAGGTGGTGCTCCTCCACGGCCAGCGAGCCGGCCCCGGCGGCCGCGGCCCGCTCGGCGCCGGCGACGGCCGGGTCACCGTCGGCCCCGTCCAGCACGACGACGCGCAGGTCCTCCGCGGGCCGGGTGAGGGCAGGGGTGCCGCAGGGGTCGCAGGGGCACAGGAGGACGTCCTGGCCGGGGCACACGAGCAGCGCCGCCCCGGCCGGGGCGATGCCGGCCAGATAGCGGACGTTGGCGTTCCCGGAGACCAGGGCGGCCTCGCTCCCGGCCGCGTGACAGCGCTCGCGCAGCCGGGCGCGGCGTGCCGCGTACACCTCGGACATGTCTCCGAGCGTACGGCCGGGCTCCGCGGGCGGCCGTCCCAGCGCGTCCGACCGGGCAGCGGCGCCCGCGTCCGCCGAGCCGGGCGCCGGGCCCGTCAGCAGCCGGGCGGGCCGGCCAGCGAGCGGGCGACGACCTCGTCGAGGAGACGGGCGGTGGTGGTGACGTCCTGCTGGGAGTTGTCGATGATGGGCAGGCCCGAGCCGTACCAGCCGGCCATCCGGCCGTGGATGCGGGCGACCTCCTCGTCGCCGAGGCGGCGGTTGCCCGTGCGCTCGGCGTTGCGCTCCAGGACGACCTCCAGGCCCGGGAGCAGGACGACGGGCAGCAGGCCCGGGCCCACGTGGCGCTTCCAGCCGCCCAGGCCGACGGCGGGCCGGTCGGGGAAGACGGCGTCGTCGAGGATGCAGGAGATGCCGTTGGCGAGGAAGTTGCGCGCGGCGAAGCCGCAGGTGCGGCGGGCCAGGCGGTACTGCGCCTCGGAGTGGTCGTTCCAGCCGGACTGCGGGTCGGCGAAGCCGGAGCGCACCCACTCGCGGACGTCGTCGAGGCTGACGTGGGCGGTGGGCACGCGGCGGGTGTCCGCCCAGTGCCGGGCCACGGTGGTCTTCCCGGCGCCGGCCGGGCCGATGAGGAGCACGGCGACGGCGGCGTGCGCGGGATCGACGGGCTGCGCGGCG
>NZ_JBAMDC010000017.1:0-58780 GCF_036961605.1 Streptomyces sp. KLMMK | reverse complement strand
CGCAGCCCGTGCCGCTGCAGCAGCCCCACCAGCTCCTCGCCCGGGACGAGCGTCAGGGGCTTGCCGTTGGCGAAGGCGTACGAACCGGGGCCGAAGCCGGACGTGGTGACCAGCACGCCCTTGTTGGCACCGGCGCCCTGCACCGTGCCGTACAGGTCCCGGACGGCCGTCGGCGGGACCGTCTTGCGGTACCGCTTCACCTGCACGATGATCCGGCCGCCGCTGATCGGGTCCGGGTCCAGGGCCTCGACGTCCACCCCGCCGTCGTTGGACCGGGTCGTCATCACGGCCTGCATGCCGCGGGCGCGGAAGAGCTGGGCGACGAGCGCCTCGAAGGCGACCGGGTCCATCTCGTAGAGGTCGGGGTCGTCGCCGCCCCCGTGGGAGACGACGCCGCGCCCGACGTCGGCGGGCATCCGGCCCGGGCGTACGGCGGCGAGCTGGTCGGGCCGGGCGGACAGCAGCCCGCCGAGCCCGTCGGTGAGGCAGTCCACCGCGCTGACCTGCTCCAGGTGCAGCCCGGCGAAGACGGAGCGGGAGACGGTGGCCGAGGCCAGGACGATCTCCGCGCGGCGGCCCGTGGCCGGGTCGTGGTCGTCGACGAAGCCGTTGACGACGACGGACTCCAGCGCCCCGGACCCGTCCGCCGCGAACAGGTCGCGCAGCACCAGCAGGACGCACTGGGCCAGCACGTCCCGGTAGACGGCCCGGCGCTGCGCAGCGGGCCGCGCCGTCTCCTTCTCCTGGTCGGCGGTCGGCATGTACCGCACGGCCTTCGCCTCCGGCACGATGTCGTACGCCGGAAGCTCCCACATCAGCACCAGCTGCCGGGCGGCCGGATCGTAGGCGGCCGACACCTGGTGCGGGAACTCGTCGGGCCACGCGGACGAGGCGTAGAGGGCGGCCGAGAAGTAGTCGACGACGGCGTCGGGGTCACCGGTGCGCAGCGCCGCGACCATCTCCTCCACGCCCGCGTTGTGCTCCCGGATCTCGGCGAGCTGCCCCGCGGCCCACTGCTCGTACTGCCGCCGGTACGCCGCCAGCTGCTGCAGGCGCGTGGCCTCGGCGGCCTGCGCGGCCCGCAGGTCGTGGTCGTACTGCTCGCGGCCGTGGCCCGCGCCGAAGCCCCAGCCGCCCTGGGCCCGGTACAGGCCCGGGTCCGGCATGGGGACGGGCTGCCCGAGGTGCCCGGGGCTGAACGGCTCCACCGTCTCGGGCCGGCGCAGCGCGGCGGTGGAGAACGCCGGTACCTGACAGCCTGTCACCAGCAGCCCGGTCAGCTCCGCGACGCGCGCTTCGATCTCCTCCGTGCGCCGCCGGGCCTCGGCTTCGCGCCGCTGCCGGTAGGCGGCCCGCTGTTCCCGGTCGGCCCGCGCGGCCTCCCGCGCCGCCGCCCGCTCCCGCCGCTCCTGCTCCCTCTGGAACTGCACCTGTTCCCGGTGCTCGGCCTCCCGCAGGCGCTGTTGCTGGCGCTGCGTTTCGGCCCAGATCCCTATCAGTCCACTGGAGCGACGACTCATGCGGATACATGCCCTCCCCCCGGGACACCCGGCGTCCCGGAACCACGTGCACTGGCCCCGACAACCAGTGGTCAAGTCGACTTTAGCCGCCTGACGGACAATCCGATCAGCTGCAAGTCGTACGAGGGGGGTGGGGTGAAGGGTGGCCGAAGAAGGCGACCGGGGGAGACGGCCGAGCGAGCCGAGGGGCGGTTCTGGGGTGAGCCGAGGGCGGGTCGAGGAGGTGGCCACGGGGCGGCCGGCCTGTAAGCCGTACGAGTGATTTTCCCGGCGTGCCCTGTTGCTGGTGCGGCTTTCCGGGGAGCTTGTCCTGGAAGGACCGCGTACAGGCGTCCGGTTCATGAGCAACGGTTCGTAAGCGACGGGGTGGGCGGGAGGGCACTGATGGTGACGACGACAGCATCCGAGGCATCCGACTCGGACCGGTACCCGGTGCGCTTCTGGGCCGTGGACGATCTGCGCGGGCTCGATTTCGACCCGTTCATGGCCGAGCGGCTCCGGGAGGAGCCCATCGCCCGGGTGAAGCTCCCCCACGGCGAGGGGCACGCCTGGCTCGTCACGCGCTACGAGGACGTCAAGTTCGTCACGTCCGACCCGCGGTTCAGCCGGCAGGCCGTGCTCGGCCGCCCGATCACCCGGCTCGCCCCCCACTTCATCCCGCTCGACGAGGCGGTGGGCTTCGCCGATCCGCCCGAGCACACCCGGCTGCGCAAGGCCGTCGCGCGCTCCTTCACGCCCGCCAGCCTCGAACGGCTCCGGCCCCGCGCCGAGCGCGTCGCCGGTGAACTCCTCGACGCCATGGAGCGGGAGGGTCCCCCGGCGGACCTGATGGCCCACCTGAACGGCCCGCTGCCCCTCGCCGTCATCAGCGACCTGATGGGCGTCCCCGAGGCCGATCTGCCGCGCATGGCGCACTGGACGGAGGTCCTGCTGTCCGCGGGCCACGGGCGGGAGGCCAGCGACCGCGCCAAGGCCGAGATGGCCGCCTATTTCGTGGAGATGCTGGCGCGCAAGGGCGCGGAGCCGGGGCCCGACCTCGCCAGTGAGCTGGCCGCCGCCGTCGCGAAGGGCGAACTCAGCACGGAGGAAGCCGTCGCCATCGCCCTGCTCATCCAGGCCAGCGCCGCCCACGCCGTGCGCAACAACAGCAGCAACATGGTCTACGCCCTGCTCACCCACCCCCACCACCTGGAGCGGCTGCGCCGCGAGCCCGGGCTGCTCCCGCAGGCCATCGAGGAGTTGCTGCGCTACATCCCGCACCGCAACGCCGTCGGCCTCGGCCGCATCGCCATGGAGGACGTGGAAGTGGGGGGCGTGCTGATCCGGGCCGGCGAAGTGGTGCACTCCTCGTACCTCACGGCCAACCGCGACCCCTCCGTCTTCGACCGCCCGGACGAGATCGACTTCGACCGGGAGCACAATCCGCACCTGTCCTTCGGGCACGGACCGCACTTCTGCCTGGGCTCGATGCTCGCCCGCCTGGAATCCGAGATCATCCTCTCCAGCCTGATCGCACGCTTCCCGGACCTGCGTCTCGCGGAGCCGGTGGAGAAGATCCGGTGGCAGCGGAGCGCGCTCATCCGGGGGCCGGAGCACCTGCCCGTCGCGTGGTGAGCGATGCCCGGTGAGCGAGGAAGGGTCCGATGGCCGAACCGCTGACGAATCCGACGCCCGATGCGACGTCCGCCCCGGCCGCCGCCGGCTGCCCGGCCTTCCGCAAGCCGGGCGGGACGGTCCACGACTGGCCGGTGGACCACCTCCCCGCCCTGGAGTTCGACCCCCTCATGCACCGCCTGCTGCGCGAGGAGCCGATCGCGCGGATCCGGCTGCGGTTCGGCGAGGGCGACGCCTGGCTGGCCACCCGGTACGAGGACGTCAAGACGGTCGCCGCCGACCCCCGGCTGAGCCGCGCCCTCACCGTCGACCGGCCGGTCACCAGCATGACGCCGCACGTCGTCGCCCCGGCCGGCGGCGTCGGCCGCACCGACCCGCCCGACCACACCCGGATCCGCCGGCACGTGGCCCTCACCTTCGGCCGCAAGCGCGTCGCCGCCCTGCGCCCCCGTGCCGAGGAACTCGCGGACCAGATGCTCTCCGCCATGGCCGAGCACGGCTCCCCGGCCGACCTGACCGAGTGGCTCACCGACCCCCTGCCCGCCCAGCTCATCGGCGAGCTCCTCGGCGTCCCGCCCCACGACCTCGACCGCCTGCAGAACTGGCGCAGCGTCATCCTCTCCAGCAACCACTCCGAGCAGGAGAGCAACGCCGTCAAGGGCGAGATCGCGAGCTACTTCAAGGCCATGGCCGCGCACCGCCGCGAGCACCCCGGCGACGACCTGTTCAGCGCCCTGGTCGAGGCCCAGAAGGAGGGCGGCCTCAGCATGCCGGAGCTGATCTCGCTCGCCGTGATGCTCGTCCTCAACGGCATGGACGCGGTCCGCAACCAGGTCTCCAACATGGTGTACGCACTGCTCACCCACCCCGAGCAGCTGGCCCGCCTGCGCGCCGAACCGGCCCTGCTCCCCCAGGCGGTGGAGGAGCTCCTGCGCTACATCCCGCACCGCAACGGCGTCGGCCTGCCCCGCGTCGCCACCGAGGACCTGCAGGTCGGCGAAGCGGTGATCCGCAGCGGCGACGTCGTCTACGTCTCCTACCTCGCCGCCAACCGCGACCCGTCGGTCTTCCGCGACCCGGACCGCCTCGACCTCACCCGCGACGACGCCCCCAACCTGTCCTTCGGCCACGGCCCGCACTACTGCGTCGGCGCCCTGATCACCAGGATGGAGGCGGAGGTCATGCTCACCGCCCTCCTCAACCGCTTCCCGGACCTGAGCCTGGCCGTCCCCGAAAGCGAAATGCGCTGGCGCCGAGGCTCCATCAACCGCGGCCCGGAGTCCCTTCCGGTCGCCTGGTGAACAGCGCCTGGTGAACGCCGTCCGGTGACCGCCGTCCGGTGAACGTCACCCGGGGAACGCAGAAGCCCTCCCGTCCGGAAGGACGGGAGGGCTTTCTGTCCGTGTGCCCCCGGGCAGATTCGAACTGCCGACACCTGCTTTAGGAGAGCAGTGCTCTATCCCCTGAGCTACGGAGGCGGGGCTTGCTGGATTCCTTGGTGAAAACCCTGGTGGATCTTCGTGGGGCTCAGCTTGCTCCTCGACCGCCCGCGTACGGGCGGTCGAGGACAGGTTAGCGGATGGCAGGTGGCCTGCGCTGGTGGGTGCTCGGTCTGGCTGGCTGGTCAGTGCTGGTGGGGTGTGGGGTCTTCGTGGTGGCGGGCGGCACTGGTGGCGTTCTGGGCGAGGAGGAAGCCGAGCATGACCAGGCTCTGGGCTGGGGCGCCGAAGGCGATGAGGCGGCCGTTGAAGAGGTGGCGGTCGAACTGGGCGAAGACGGATTCGGCGTCGTCGCGGTGGGAGTAGATCTCTTCGTGGGTCTTGGTCCCCGGGGGGATGGGGACGAGGTGCTCGGCTCGGTGGAACTTCCGTTCCGCGTCACTTTGCCCCGGTGGGCGTTCGCCGGGTGTGGTGGTGATGCCGACGCCTTCGCGGTGGTGGTGGGGGCCGTGGGGGCAGGGGACGGTGATCTGGTGGTACCAGCGGTGGCGGGTGTGCTGGCCGCGGCGCTGGAGGCGGGTGATGGGCAGAGGTGTCAGGGTGCTGGTGCCGTCGTCGCGGTAGGTGCGTTCGGTGACGCGGCCGCCGTGGGCCCATAGCTCGTGGCGGCAGCGGGGGTAGTCGAGGGTGTGCAGGGGGACGGGTGTCAGGCCGTCGTGCTGCTTGTTGATCAGGAGGCGGCCGCGGCGGTGGAGGGTGTCGCGGTGGGTGCCGCGGCAGGCGCCGTCGTAGACGAGGCCCAGGCAGCCGGCGGCGTCGGGGTGGTCGAGGAGTTCGGTGGCGGTTTCGATGGCGGCGGCCGCTTCGCCGCCGGGGTGGTGGTGGGGGACGTGGCGGTAGGTGATCACCACGCGGCGCAGGTATCCGGTGCGGCGGGCGGAGAAGACGATGAACTTGGTGCCGCGAACGGGGCGGCCGCCGCCTTCGGTCTGGGGCCAGGCTGCGGGGTCGACGCGGCGTCGGCGGATCTCTCCGGTTGTTTCGTCGAGGGTGTAGGGGGTGGTGGCGAGGGTGGGGGCTTTGGCGACGGTGCCGTCGCCGACCAGGAGCTGGTGGCGTGCGGGGTGACTCCAGGAGCGGGGCGCGGTGAGCGGGAGCAGTCCCTGGCGGAGGGCTTGTTTGAGGGCGAGGTCGCGGCAGGCCGCGTTGAGGTCCTCCAGGTGCGGGATGAGGAGGCTGCGCTGGGCATGCTGCCAGTGGTTGCGGCTGGGCCCCAGCTCGGGCAGGCGGGCGGCCTCGTCGGTGCCGAGGTGCTGGGCGACACCCTTTTTGATCTCGTTCCAGACGGTGGGGTGCTGCAGGTGGCCTGCGGTGGTGCGGGCGGAGCCGTAGACACCGCGGACGGCGAGGAAGAGCAGGTAGACGTACGGCGGGTAGTGGGCGGGGCGTCCGCCGCGGCGCCGGGGTGAGGCGGTGTCGAGGACGCGGGCGAGGGCGTAGAGGTCGGGGAAGGCGGCACAGTCGGCGATGCGCTGCGGGAGAGGGCGCTGGTCTTCTTCGCGGGCCCGGCGTTTGCGGCAGGGGCGCTGGCGTGGTGGTACCGGGTTGCCGAAGAGGTCGTCGGGCACGGTCAGTTCGCCTTTCCATGGGGGCGGGGTGGGGCGTGGGGGGCGGGTTGCCAGTGGTGGCCGATCGTGGCGGCGGTGCGGTCGAGGGAAGACAGTCCGAGCAGGAGGGCGGCGTCCTCGATGCGGCCGGTGCGGGCGTGGAGGTTCCAGGCGGCGTAGGCGGTGACGGAGGCAGGACGGACGGAGACGTCGGCGGCCACGCCGATGCGGGCGAGGAGGTCACCGAGAGCGACACAAGAGCGGGCCTGCAACTGCTCGTCGCCGCCCGCCTGCGAGGAGACCGCCAGCTTCAGCCGGCCGTCCGGTGTCCCCGGGGGCGCGTGGTCCCGGACGTATCCGGCGCGGGAGGTCAGGGTTCTGAGTTCCCAGGGGCTCAGCGGGCACCAGCGGGGTGTGGTCTTGGACGAGCCGTGCATCCATACGCGGGCTGCGGGCGCATCGAGGTCGGCGAGGGTGGTGTGGCCGATCTCGCCGGTGTGCCCTCCCGAGAGAGCGAGGGCGGCTGCGGCGGCGTGCCGGCTGGGCCGGTCGGTGAACTCGGCGGCGTGCCGCAGGGCGATGGCCTCGTCCTCGCTCAGTGGCCGTATCCGGCCGTACGCGCGCGGGGGCAGGGTGATGGCCCAGGTGGGGTCGTGCTCGCACAGCCGGAGTTCGCGGGCGGTGCGGAAGTACATCCGCAGCACGCTGCGGCGCAGGTACCGGGTGGCCAGGGCCGCGGGGGCTGTGACGCCGTGGCGGGTACGGCCGGGGGCGTCGATGAACGCCGAGGCAAGCTGCTCGGTGACCTCGGCGAGCAGGAATACCTGGCGGGCGTTGGCGTAGCGCTGGAAGCGGGCCAGGAGCAGGGTGAACTTCTCCAGGCTCTGCCGGGACATCTCGCCGCGCCCGGTCATGGCCGCCCAGGTGGCCATGACCTCTGCGACCGCGGCGGCCAGAACGATCTCAGTCACGGCCGACCGCCGGGCAGGCGGAGAGGGCCGTGTCCTGCCGGGCAGGCGAAGGCCCACCCTCACGGGTGTGGTGCATACATACACCGTGAGGCTGGTCGCGGTGCCCGGCCATTCCAGGCGGCCGGACCGGTGACGGCCGCCCCGGGAGGAGTGAAGGTCCGGGGCGTCAGTCCGCGGTGATCCCGGGTGGGTGAATCCCGGGCGCGTGCCCGGGTTGACGGCTGGCCGGGGCCGGCGGGGCCGGGTGTAGTCGTGGGTGTGGTGGGATGCTCACGTGGATGGCAGGGGAGTCGAACCCCTCGCGCGCAGTTCTACAGGCCGGGCGCGGGCACCAGCCGCCACCCCACCGGCGCCGGCGAGCCCCTGTTTCGGGGTGGACCGGCGCCGCTTTGCGGGTGTCGCCTGTCAGGCGGTGGTGGCCGGGGTGGCGTTGAGAGCTTTGATGCTGTGGGCCAGGCCGTGGAGGATTTCCGCGTACTGCTCGTTGGGCAGGGCCCTGAGCTGGTCCATGGACAGGCCCATGATCAGCACCGGGCCGGTTCCCGTGGCGTCAGCTCTGCCTCCGGTTGCCCCGGACGGGCTTGCCGGGGCTTCGTCGTCTGCGCCGTGGCCGTCGCCTGCGGGGGCTTCGGGCTCGGGCAGGCTGAGGTGCAGGCGCTTGTCGCGGCGGACGACGAGGGCGATGACGAGCCACTCGACCAGGTAGATTCCTCGGCGCGGCTTGCCCGGCAGGCCCTGCTGCAACCGGGTTGCCACTTCCTCCTGCGGCAGGGGCCCGTCGGCCAGGATTCGGACGGCTTCCTGGGCCGCCCAGTGGTCCTGGTAGAGGCCGCGTAGCAGTAGCCGTGCACGGGCGGAGTCCGCGTTCCACAGCGCGGCGAACTCCCGGCCCGCGCTGGTGGTGCGGTAGCGGCCGCGGCCGCCCTCGGCCAGCCCGGTGCCGACCAGGTAGCTGAGGGACTCCGTGACCGAGTCGGCGTAGCGGCCCATGTGCCGGGCGAGATCGGCGCCCTTGATCTCCCGGGCGTCCCCGCCGCTCAGTTCGGCCAGCGCCTGGGCCACCCGGATCTGACCTGTGACCTGCATCCTGTCGGTGGGCAGCATCCTTGCCGTCTTCGGGGCGCTCATCGCGGATCCCCGGTCCGGCCGGGCGTCCACGCGCACGGCAAGCGGCGTGGGCGGTTAACCCGTGAGGGGGAATCAGGCAGTGCCATGGTGAACCAATCCCCCGCCCCTCAGGGCAGGTTGGGGACAGGGGGCTCAACCGGCACCGCAAAAGTGTGCTTACACTTGCCGTCGTTGAGCCCCGAATCGGGTGCGCATCACGGTGGTGCCGCTGAAGGTCTGCGAAATCGACGGCGGCGCCACCTTTTGTTTTCCGTGCCGGGCGCCTTACCCGCCCGTGGTCTCAGCGTCGGCGGATGCCTCGTCGGCGGCTCCGGCGATGCGCCACCAGCCGGTGGCGACGTGGACGATGCGGCGGACAGACTTCAGGTGGGTCAGCCTCGGGCTGACCTTGCCCGAGTTCGCGTCCGGCTTGACGGTGCGCACGTGGCTGACGATCTCCTGTGTGGAGGCCTTCCGGCGCCCCGCGAGGAAGCCGAGGATCAACTCATCGGTGGTCGGCGCTCTCTCCTGCGCCTGAGGGCCGCCCGGCCGCGGCGGAGGGCAGGACAGCACCATCAGCCGTTCCTCGAGCGCCGACAGCGCGCTGGAGGTGGCCTCGGCCCGCAGGCATGCGCCCGCAAGCCCGCGCTCCGCCTCCTCGACCACGCCTCGTGCCTGCTCCACGCGCGCCTCGTCCTCCCGTGACGCCTGACGCAGTACCTCAACCAGCCCCGCCACGTACTCGTGATGCGACACCGCGCACCTCCCCTCAGCCGGCGCCCGCCGAACGCTACGCGACCACGCACCCCACCAACCCCGCCCATCCAGGAAAACAGCAGGTCAGACAAGACGAAGAGGCGATCAAGTTCCCCCTATCGGGGGTCGGACACCTGCGGTCGCATGACGCCCGCACCATCCGCGCCCACCAGGGAAGCCGCACCGCACCTTCGCCCGCAGCCCCTGAAGGCGACTGGCGCGCCCAGGTGGGGCGATGAACGGGGTGTCGGTCGCACGCAGACCACGGTCCACTCGCTAGGTTTGGTCCATACATGCACCGCAGCTGTGTGCTGCCCTCCGCAGCAGGAAGGGCCGGGCCCGTGGGCGCATGGGATGATCCGTGGATGCCCCGGAGCAGTAACGACCAGGTGCCGTGCCATTACGTAGCCGACGGGGCCTGGCCGCACGCCACCTTGACCTTGGACGCTCCCGCCAGTGCCCACTACGGCCAGGCCCTGGCCCGCAACCTGCACCGGGCCCTGGCCAGCACCAATCACAGCTTGCGCACCCTCGCCGAGGCCACGGGCATCACCCACTCGACCATCAGCCGCGTCCTCAACGGCAAGGTCCTCCCCGACCTCGGCACCCTCGCCCGCCTGGAAGCGGCCTTCGGCTTCCAGCTCTGGCCCGGCCCCGCCGCCCTGCCGCCCACGCCGTAGAACACCCTCCGCCTCCGCCGCCCGGCCGTACGCCGGGCGCGGCGACGCGCGCAGGCGCAGGCCTCGGCCTACCCTCACGTCATGTGCATGTATGCACCGCTACTGTGGCGGCAGGTCTATCTCGTCTGTTTCGAGGAGCGTCATCGCATCGCGTTGCTGAGCCCGCAGGCGCCGCACGACTGCCGGTGGACGCTGCCCGGTACGCGCCGGCGGGAGTGCGAGTCCTACCCCGAGGCCGCCCAGCGCCTGCTGCACATCCTGGCCCCGCCAGGTGCGCTGATGCTCGCCGCCACCGAAGGACGCATCCAGGCATCAGCACCCGTACCGTCCCGGCGGTCGCGGCGCTGGGAGACACGCCTGTTCCTCACCCACGCCACCGACCCCTCGGCCCTGACCGCCCCGGCCGGGAGCGGGGAACTGTACTGGGTGCCCTACCGGCAGGCGGCACGTGTGGTCACCGGCCTGGCCATCCCCGAACTCGGCTACTTCCTCGACGGCTACGTCGGGGGCTGGATCCCGGACGGCTGGATCACCCTCGGCGGGCCCGGGCGATGATGCCCGCCGAGAAGGCCAGTAGGTGTGCGAGGGGCCAGCGCGGGGATGTGCCCGGCCATCGGTACCGCAGGTTCCCACCGCGCTGGGCGGGGCCGGACGCCCTGTCATGCGCCTGTCTGCCGGAAGAGAACCCTCTTTGCTGGGCAGCCTCTGACAGGAAGCCGAGAAGCATGATCCGGGAGGGACTGTGAAGGGACCCGCACCATCGTCATCACGGCGGGTGCACTGACTGTGCCGGCGCTGGGCAGCACCGCAAGCGCCTCAGCCAACACCATCATCAGTGTCGGCGTTGGTGTGCTGGGCGGCAATGAGGCGGAAGTCGCGGTCGGGGCAAAGCCGTCCGCCACCGAAGGGAGAAGCCCATGTTCGGACCCAAGAAGTTCGCTGCCGCTGTCGTCGGCGCCGTTCTGCTGAGCACGGGCGCAGGAACGGGAGTGGCCTCGGCGCAGGGTCTGCCGATGGCACCGCAGCCCGGCGCCGCCCCTGTCGATCAACTGCCTCCGCGTGCCGGACGGGCACTCGGGCCCGCCGAGCGTGCCGGGTCCACCGGCGTGGTCGATGTCCACGGTGCGCGTGCGAGAGGAGCAAGCTCCCGGAAGCGGGTGAGAGACGGGGCGCGCTTCTGCGCGCCGCCCCGTACCGGAGGAGAACGCTCCTGCCTGGGGCAGGAATCATCCCGGAGATGTCACCGAGTCGAAGGAGTGACCTGTGGATGCTGTCACAACAATCGTGAATGTGCTGTCAGCCGTCCTCGACGTGGTATCAGGGCTGCTCGGTGGGTTGCCGTTGCCGGTTCCGCTCCCTCCCCTTCCCGTAGCGTAGCTCCCATAGAGAATCCCGCGCGGAAAGGTGACCAGGTGCCGGGAGCCGCCGAAGGAGAGGGCCGCTCCAGGCATCGCCACGCGAGGCAGGGCCAGGGTCGACGATCTTGAAGCCGGGCGGATGGCGTGCTGTCCGGTGTCGGTGACCTGGGTGGCACCAGTGTTGCCTTGACCGTCGGTGACTGCGGCGAACTCCTGTTCCGGCTCGCCCTGGGCGATGGCAACATGCGCGGTGTTCGAGGGCGGTGGTGATGTCCAGGTCGGTGTGGATCGCGCCCATGGCCAGGGAGCCCATGTGCAGGGCGTAGCTTTCCCGTAGCCGTGGGATGCGGGTGCTGGTTTTCCGGGTGAGCAGCGGCCCGTACGTGCTGCCGGTGGTGGATTTGAGGATGCACTCGTCGACCCGGCTGTACCGGCGCGGTCCATGGGGACGAACGCGCGCCGGGCCCACGCGGGCCTTGGGGGCACTACCCGTGCGGCCGGGCTGCACATTCCGCAGGCGACTGACGGGCACCAGACGGGGTGGCGCCGGCACGGCTGATCGTTCGCCGGCCTCGGTCGGCCACTGTCCCGGGATGTGCCCCCAGGGTGTGAGCGGGAGCTAGTCGTCCTGCCCGGCGGCCTCGCCGGCGGGTGGACTGCCGTGGACACAGGGAGCCCCAAGCCCGGCAACGTTGTTTCCGCAGACGTTGATCGGGACCGCCATGGGGATGGTGACCTGCGTCCCGCCCAACACGCCGCCCTCAAGCCCGAGAGTGGTGTCGGCTGAGGCGGTGGTGGTGCTGCCGAGCGCGAGCGCGGTCAATGCACCCGCCGTGATGACGATGGTGCGGAATCCTGTCATAGTCCCCTCCTCGGTGTGCTCTCCGGTTTCTTTTCGGGAGGCTGCCCAGCGGAGGCGGTTCTGCTTCCGGGCGGGCGGGGGCGCGACAGGGCGCCCGGCTCCCTCGTCCGGCGCGGTCGGACCCTGCGCGAGACCGGGCAGCCGGGCGGCATCTGTGCCGGCCCCTGCTGCCGCCCGTTCGGCGCTTCGCAAGGGGTGTTGGCCGGGTCCGCCGATGGTGCCCCATCACTCAGAGATCCAGTGGATCCAGCCGTCGGCACCGGCGTCGGGGAAGGCGCCGAGTCCGGGGCGTCCAGGTCGGCATCCGCGCGGGCTGCCTGCCGGTACGCCGCACGAGGCGGCTCCCCGCTGCTTGCAGGAGCGGTCAGCGGTCAGCGGTGACGGGCCGCTGGCCCCGGATTCTCCGGTCGGATGGGCCATCTTGGTCTGACCGTGCGGTGGGAGGGCCGGATCGTCGGACGGGTGGGCCCAGCGCACGTGCGGCACCCCTGACTCCCGCGACTCCTCGCCGATCCCGGCCTTGGACGCCACGGCCAAGGTGCCGCCCAGGTGGCCCGGGCGGTTGGCGGCAGGCAGCTCCTCAGCGGTTCTTCGTGGTGGGGGTGTGGGGCTCGTCCGGCTCGCTGGCGGTGAGCGCGCGGGCCGCGTCCTGCAGGAGTTGTGCGAACTCTTCAAGATGCTGGGCGAGTTCGGGGTTTCCTTGGAAGGTGCTGCCGGGTTCGGGGGCGAGGTCGAAGAGCTGGAGGGCGATGCGGCGGGGGGTGTCGGCGGTCAGTTCGATGGTGCTGGTGTGCGCGCCGACGCTCCGTACGCGCTCGGGCAGGACCTGGGTGCGGTCGAGGAGGGTGGCGGCGTCGGTGGGGACGGTGACGCTGAGGGTGTAGCGGGCGGGGGTGGCGACGATGCGTGCGGCGAGGAAGGCGAGGGGGTCGGTGGCGGGCAGCTCGCGGGGGGTGACGCGGTGGCCGGTGGGGGCGGGTTCGGTGAGCCGGTCCACGCGGAAGGTGCGCCAGTCGGTGTGGGTGGTGTCGTAGGCGATCAGGTACCAGCGGTGGCCCGCGACGACCAGGCTGTGCGGCTCGACGCGTCGCGGTGTCGTACCGCCGCTTTTGGACGCGTAGGTGAAGGTGACGATCTCGTGGTCGCGGCAGGCCGCGGCCAGGACGGCCAGAGCTGAGGGGTCGGCCCCGGGTCCTGTGTCCCAGGGGACGGTGGCGGTGGCGGCATGGATCGCGGCGACCTGGTGGCGCAGCCGGGCGGGCAGCACCTGTTCCAGTTTGGCCAGGGCACGCACCGCGCTTTCGGCGGCGCCGCTCACGCCGCTGGTGGCGGTGCGCAGGGCGGTGGCGATGGCGACGGCTTCCTCGTCGTCCAGGAGGAGGGGTGGCAGGTCGGCGCCGGCGGCCAGGCGGTAGCCGCCGGCGGTGCCGGTGGTGCCCTCGACGGGGTAGCCCAGCGTGCGTAGCCGGTCGATGTCACGCCGGACGGTGCGCAGGGTGACGTCCAGGCGGTCGGCGAGCTCGGCGCCGGTCCAGGTGCGGCGCATCTGGAGCAGGGAGAGCAGGCGGAGCATGCGGGCGGGCAGGTCCTGGGTCATGCAGTCCAGGTTCTCAGGGATTAGTGACGCGAGCTGTCCTAAAGCAGCTCTACCGTCGAAGACGTCCGAGCGGCGAGGAGCCACCTCAGCGGGCGGCAGCAGTCCTCTCCCCGCGGGAGAAGGCAGTGGCTCTGCCCGGGCAGCCTGTGGCTCCTCGTTGACGAAGTAAGCCCGTCCGCACCCCGTGGGTGATCGGATGTGCCTCAGATGAGCAGGAGAAGTCATGATTACCGCAGTGAACACGGTTGTGGTCTGGGTGCTGGACCAGGACTCGGCCAAGGCATTCTTCACCGAGAAGCTCGGCCTGCAGGTGCGCATGGATGTGCCGTCCGGCGATGACCCGCGCTGGCTCACCGTGGGCCCCGAGGACCAGCCGGAGCTGCAGCTCAGCCTCATGGTCCCGGGAGCACCGCTGCAGGACGCTCGGTCCGCCGAGCAGCTGAAGGCGCTGCTCGCCAAGGGGGCGCTCTTCGGCTGCACGTTCACCGTCGAGGACTGCCATGCGGCCGTCAAGGAACTGTCGGCGCGAGGGGTGGCCGTCCTCCAGGAACCGCAGCACAAGCCGTGGGGCATCTCCGCGATCTTCCGCGACGACTCCGGGACCTGCCACGAACTCCTGCAGCCCCAGCACGGCATGCCGGCAGACAGCAACTCCTGACCATTCCCTGGGGAGGGCCCCCTTCCGCCCGAAGCCACGATGGCGAGCCCCGAGCGTCACGCTCAGGACGCCGCCACCGGATGACGACGGTCGCCGAGCCCGCACGTCACGGCCGCGGGTGAAAGGGGGCGTACTCTATGTCGCTGGTGGTCATGCCGAGGCGGTCCGCGATGCAGGCCGGCCCGCCTGGGGATCTCCACCACCCGCCGCGCCTATGGTCGTTGTTCTGAACGGCAGGGGCAGTACGTCGCCTTCAGGCGGCGGCGAGGGTGGTCGGTGCCGTCTGGCCTGGCGGTGTGGGCGGGTCCGACGGTGGGACACGAGCGTGATGGGTGCCCGCTCATAAGTGCCCCCCTGCCCTTCTGCCGGCGCCTCCGCGGGGAGGGGAAGCTCAGGGCGTTCAGGAATAGTCGATCTGGGCAAAGCCGTCGCTGCCGCTCTTACCGTTACCCATGAAGTTGCCGACGTAGCCGCCATCGCCGCCGTTGCCGTGGCCGTTGCTGTTCACTCCGCCGGCCCTGTCTCCCGTCGGGCTGCCATTGTGCCCGCCGGTACCAGGAGTTTTGACCGGTGCTGTGAGTGTCATGCCGCTGACGAGCCCGAGGAGGTTCAAGGTGCACCCGTCGGCACGCGTAGGTGTGAATTCGCCTGCTCGGGCACCCTCGGAAACATCGGTCCCGTAGGTCGAACCGCCCCAACCGCCGCCACCCCCGTGGGCTCCGCAGACGAAGCCGGACGGGCCGGGCAACTCGAATGCCGTGCTGCCGCCGCTACCACCACCCCCGCCAGCAGTAATCCCATAGCCGCCTCCGTCGCCAAGACGATTTCCCCGGCCTCCCCTCGTCGTCACGGAGGTGCTCGCGCTGACCCATGCCCCGCCGCCGCCACCACCGCCGCCGCTGCCGTAGCGCCCCGTACCGTTTTGTCCATTTCCGCCGTCTCCGTACTGACGGCCTCGGCCATTGGGGCCACCCGCACCGCCGGTACCGCCGTTCCCCTTGAGCCCGTCGTCTGGAGCGTTGTCGTTGCCTGCTCCTCCGCCGCCACCGCCCGTGCCGACCAGGACGTTGAAGGTCTGGCCCGCCTTGACCCCCCTGACGGTGAAGGTGATCCGGTTGCCGCCGGCACCGCCGGCACCGGTGCGCTGGGGCGCATATTCGGCCCCGCCGCCGCCACCTGCGCCGGCCCCGGTCAGTGTCACTGTCAGGGTGGTCACGCCCGGGGGGACAACGAAGACCCCTGACTCGGCGTATGTCGCGGTGCCCGCCGCATACGCCGGGCCTGGCATGCCCGCCATAAGGCCCTGCGCGACCAGGCACCCTCCGAGCAGGACCGCCCAACGGCGCCGCCCCAGTCTCCACCCGCCGGCCGCACCGGCCAAGGATGCCCGCCCGCCTGCAACAGCCGGGCTGTTTACCTTCCTCTTCGCTGCTCCGGTCTGGCGCCGGCCCCCACCGGTGCAGGGCTGGTGCCGCCCCTTGCGCGCCGAGCTGTCATGAAGCCCCACGCTTCACCCCCAGGAGAGAAGGACAGTCGGCCCAGAGGCCGCTGACCGGCCATGGCTTTCCGGAATCCTTCAAGAGATACCGGCACGCAGAAAAATCCACCCATTCAGGCATGAACGCCAGTGCGATTCGGGGGTGTCGTCCAACGGGAACTGATTGCCGGGGCGGCGCTTGCGAGTGTTGCGGTAGGACTCTTCGCCGGCCCGGGGCAGGACGATCTGGTCCGTGATCTTCTTAGTGATGCGTTCAGTGCCGGTAGCGACCGCGTCGAGAGCGGATTCCCGCATGAGGATCGAGAGGCTGTTGATGCTTCTGCTGGGTGCGATCGTGGAGGTATTCGCAGTGTTGGGTGGCGTCAACGGCGCGGATGCCGAAGCGGCCGAGTTCGAAGAGGGTGAAGCGGCCTGGGTCCAGGACTACTTCATGCACCTCGGCTGTTCCCCACTCGCCTGCGTCGATCACCAGGTGTTCCTCCACCCGGACCGGTGCCGCCAGTCGCGCGCCCCTGGGGCGTCCGCCTTGCCCCCGTGCCTCTGAGCCCTCTCGCCCTTCCGAGCGCGCTCGCCTCTCGTAAGGGCGCACGGTGGTCATGCAGGGGTTACTTCGGCGGGAGTGCGGCAGCCGCTTCCCGGCCCAGTTCCAGCCATTCGTCCAGGATGTGGTCGTCGAGGACTTCTCCTGCAACGATGATCCAGCCTTTCGAGATCCGGCCGCGGAATTCATACGGTCGTGCGCCGGGCTGGGCGAGGGCCTGTGGGGTGTCGTCCGGGGTGACCCGCACCAGCAGTTCGTCGCCGACCACGCCAACCGCCGTGTTCCCCCGCACCGTGAAGACGAGCCCGCCGAACATCTTCTTCGCGACGACCTCGTCGGTCTGCTCCAGCAGCTTCCGGACCCGTTCCGCCAGCACCTCGTCATACGCCATGGCTCTCACGCTACCCACGCGTCACGGCATCCGCCCGCGCAACCCCGCCACGAGCCATATAGGACATTCCTCGCCCTACATGCTCGTTACGGTCAGATCCAGAGGGCGGAAGCCGTCCCGGCCGCCCGCAGCGGCTGCTCTCACCAAGACGGCGGCCCCCGGAGTGCACGCCCGCCCCGACCGGCGGAGAAAGGAACCGCAGGGGCGCCCGGCGCATGCCGCCCCTGCGTTCGCACCCTGGTGAAGGCCGCACCTGACCGCCCCCGACCATGGAGGACCCATGCCGTTCGCCCCGTGCCTGAGTGTCAAGGACACCGCGGCCAGCATCACGTTCTACAAACAGCTCGGCTTCGACGTCGATTCCAGCACCGCCCGCCCCGGCGACGACATCCACATGCTGCTCTACCAGCGCGGATTCTGCGCCATGCTCTACAGCAACGCCGACCTGAAGAACTGGCTGCCCAGCCTGGCCGACACCCCCATCGGCTTCGCCGGCATGTTCTACCTCGGCGTGGACGACTTCGACGGCGCCCACGACCGCATCGCCCAGCACGCCGAGATCATCAAGGACACCGGCACCGACCACACCGGCCAGCGCATGTTCTACTTCCGCGACCCCGACGGCTACGTCATCGGCATCAACGACCAAGCCGCCTTCCAAGCCAGCGACCTCGGCAAATACGCCTGACCCGGGCCCCGGACAACAGAAAGACAAGACCAGAGCCATGAACAGCGACAAGTTCGTGCACGAGTGGGCCGACGCCTATAACGACCAGGACTTCGACCGGTTCGGGGACCTGTACACCGACGACACCGCCTACGAGTGCGGGCCCTTCGGGCTCGCCTTCACCGGCCGGGACGCCTTCGTACGCCACCTGCAGGAGTACGCCGGTGCCGTTCCCGACCGGAAGTTCACCATCAAGCGAATCATCGCCGACGGAGACGCCATCGCCGTCGAATTCGACTTCGCGGGAACCAGCTCCGGGACACACCCGGGCCTGCCGCCGGCGGGAGAGCCCGTCACCGTCAGCTTCTGCTCGGTCCTGCAACTGCGCGGGGACCGGATCGCCTCGCAGACCGACTACCTCGGCGGACAATGACCTCCCTCTAGAGGCACAGACGCGGTTCCAGGTGCCCGCAGGCCCGTAACCCCGGTCGTTGATCACCACGGGCCGGGAAACCGGCCATGGCCAGGCACCTCCAGGATTCCCCCGGCTCAAAGCGGAGTCCGGCGAGGGGCCGACGCGGTCCGGAGGCCCCCGTTCGGCGGCCTCACCCGCGGAAGCACCCGGCCGTGTGCCGGCGTACGGCCCGCCCGATCGTCACCCCCCGCATGAAGGACAGCACCGAATGAACCCCGACGACGTCGCGGCCTACGCCCTGGACCTGCCCGAGGTCACCGAGGAAGAGCCATGGGGCCCGCACCGGCCCGTCTACAAGACCGGCGGCAAGATCTTCGCCACCCTGGCAGCAGCCAACACCTCCCAGCCCGACCGGCTGAGCGTGAAGTGTGAATCCGCCCTCGCCCTGCACCTGTACGAGCAGTACCCCGCGGTACGCCCCGGGTACGGATACCAGGGCCCCCGGTGGCACTGGATCACCGTGCACCTGGACGGCACGGTCCCCAACGAGGAACTCGCCGAAATGATCAGCCACTCCTGGCACTGCATGGTCGACGGCCTGCCCCGCACCACCCGCGACCGGCTGCACAGGCTCCACCGCGATCAGACCCAGCCTCCCGCGCAGAGCCGGGCGGACCGACCGGCATCGCCGTAAGTGCGCGTGTCTGATCCCCGGTGCCGAAGAAGCAGACACGACAACTGGCACTACCGCTCTCTACGCGCTGACCTGCGGCGACAGCCGCGGCGTTCCCGAGAGCCGGGAGGGGCGTTCCCTGATACCCCGCCAGCAGGGCCCTGCCCTGCGGCTTCTGAGTTTTCATCAAGCCCCACGGAGGCGGGGCTTGCTGACTTCCTTGATGAAAACCCTGTGTGGATCTTCATGGGGCTCAGCTCGCTCCTCGACCGCCGTGCGTGGTGCGTGCAGGGCGGTCAAGTACAGGTTAGCGGATGGTAGGTGATCGGCGCTGCTGGGTGCTCGGTCCGGCTGGCTGATCAGTGCTGGTCGGGTGCGGCGTCTTCGTGGGGGCGGGCGGCGCTGGTGGCGTTCTGGGCGAGGAGGAACCCGAGCATGACCAGGCTCTGGGCTTCGGCGCCGAAGGCGATGAGGGCGGCCATTGAAGAGGTGGCGGTCGAACTGGGCGAAGATGGATTCGACGTCGTCGCGGTGGGATTTCCGTTCTGCGTCGCTTTGCCCTGGCCTGCGTTCGCCGGGTGTGGTGGTGATGCCGACGCTTTCGCGGTGGTGATGCGGGCTGTGGGGGCAGGGGACGGTGATCTGGTGGTACCAGCGGTGCGTGGATTCGCCACGGCGCTGGAGGCGGGTGATGGGCAGGGGAGCCAGGGTGCTGGTGCCGTCGTCGAGGTAGGTGCGTTCGGTGACCCGGCCGCCGTCGGCCCATAGCTCGTGGCGGCAGCGGGGGTAGCCGAGTGCGCAGGGGGATGGGGGTCAGGCCGTCGTGCTGCTTGTTGATCAGGAGACGGCCCCGGCGGTGGAGGGTGTCGCGGCGGGCGCCGCGGCAGGCGCCGTCGTAGACGAGGCCGAGGCAGCGGCGGCGTCGGGGTGGTCGAGGAGTGCGGTGGCGTTTCGATGGCGGAGGCTGCTTCGCCACCGGGATGGTGGTGGGGGACGTGGCGGTACGCGGCGCAGGTATCCGGTGCGGCGGGTGGAGAAGACGATGAACTTGGTGCCGCGTACGGGGCTGCCGCCCGCCTTCGGTCTGTGTCCAGGCGGCGGGGTCGACGCGGTGCCGGCGGATCTCGCCGGTGGTCTCGTCGACGGTGCAGGGGGTGGCGGCGAGGGTGGGGGCCTTGGCTATGGTGCCGTCGCCGGCTAGGAGCTGGTGGCGCTGCGGGTGGCTCTAGGCGCGGGGTGCGGTGGGCGGGAGCAGGCCTTGGCGGAGGGCTTGTTTGAGGGCGAGGTCGCGGCAGGCGGTGTTGAGGTCGAGGCGTGGGATGAGGAGGGTGCAGTGGGCGTGCTGCCAGTGGTTGCGGCTGGGCCCGGCCCGGCGGCCTCCTCGGTTGCGGGGCCGGTGGTCTTCGAGCGTGCGGGCGAGGACCTGGTACGGCTGGGTGGATACCTCCCGCTGGGAGCGTCACTGCTCACAGCGCGACTACGGCACCATCCCTCATGGAGCGCCGAGGATCTGCATGAGCGGTTGATGGCGGCCCGGGACCGGCTGGGAGAACTGCGCGCCGGCGAGCGTGCGGTCGCCGCGACGTCCGAACTGTCCTATCGGGACCTCGCACCGGAACGCCAGCACTTCTTCCAGTGCCTCGGTTTCTACCCGGGCACAGAACTCGACGTGTACCTGGGATCTGCGCTCGGATCGGTCTCGGTGGTCGTAGCCCGACAGCAACTGGACGGGCTCTACGACGCCCAGCTGATCGACGAACACCCAGGAGTCGATACCGGCTTCACGATCTCTTGCGCGACTACGCTCGCGGTCTCGCTGACGGAGGAGACAGCATGGCCCACGTACAGGCCGTTAAGCGTGTGTCACCTACTACCTGGCCGATCTCGCTGTCGCGCATGAGCACATCGTCCGCAGCGGTTCGATGGTTCCACCATCAGTCGGCGACACGGGACACGTTGAGACTCCGGCCATGGAGTCTCGTACGGCGGCACTGGGCTGGCTGGAGAACGAGCGGCCCAACGTTCTGGCCTGCATCCGGCCGGCCAATGGGTTCGCCCTGCATGACCTCGTGATCCGTCTGGCCTCGGCGATGGCGCCCTTCCTGCGGCAGGCCGGCCCCTGGGACCAGGCCGTCGGACTTCACCGGACGGCTGCCGAGGCCTCCCGCCACACCGGTGACCAGCGGGCGCTGGCCGCCGCACTGGCCGAACTCGGCGTCGCACGGCGCTTCATGGCGTCCTACTCCGAAGCGACCGAGAGATCGAGCGATTCTACGGCACGGCCGATGCCGACATCCAGCCTTTCGACGAGCGTCAGGACCAGATCGAGGGGGCTCTCTTCGGGTCACCGCCTCTCGCCTCCGCTGCTGGTCGAGGACGAGGCCGTGGACGTCGTCAGGTCGCCTGAGTAGTAGTTCTCCGGCGGTGGCCTCAGAGGGCAACACCGGCTCGCGGGCGACTCGGCGGTGCGAAGAGTGTCAGACCTCGTTGTCGGGGTGACGGCAGACGGTGATCAAGCCGCGCGTGTCGTCGGTGGCTCTTGCCTCTGGCCTCACGGTAGCGGTCCCATGGGACCGCCACCGTGAAACACGAAGAACGTGATGACTCTCCAGCGTCAGACCGAGGAGGCTGGGTCGACCGAACGGACCAACTCGGTGCGTTGTGCTCAAGCCGTTGGCGCGGGATCGGACGAGATGACGCGAGGAGCGGACTTGGCCCGCACGGCGTGCGACGGCATGCGTCACTCCTGCAGGACGTTGTCCCGCCCTGCAGCGCGAGCAGGTGGTACCTGCTTCTTGACCTTCACAAGGCCCAGTTCGACCTTGAGCTGCTCGAAGACCAGGTCCGGAGTTCCGATACGCCCCACGGCATGGCTGTGTGCGGTCAGCGTGGCCTCGGCGAATGGGCTGTCGAGGGTGGCGACGCGATCCCAGCTTCTGGCCTCTGCCAGGGGAACAGACTTCACGTTCTCCCTGTCCAGCAACAGATGAGGGATGTCGAGGTACTGAGGCAGGAGCTGGAACCTGTTGTCGTCCGTTCGGAACACCCTCAGGAGAGCGTCGCGGTTCTTGCTTGTCCCCTCCTCGCGCCACTTGGCCACGAGGGTCGACTCGAACAGCGGGCCTGCCTTGACGACCCGAACGAACTCGGCCTTCGCCTTCCGCAGCGGACGGCTCGGGTTGGGCACTGGAGCGTCCTCGTACAGGTCACAGGCGGGTGTGAGCACCAGCCACCAGGATCCCTCCGGATCACGAAGAAGGTCGGCCGCGGTGAGGTGCAAGGTCACGGGCGGCTTGAGGTAGGTCCGGGCGGCCGACGAGTGGCCGACCACGGTGCCGTCCGCCCCGTCGAGGGCACCGTCCAGCTCTCGGATCGCGTTTTCCTTGAGCCAGGCCGCCAGCCGGTGTACGAGCAGCGGAGCGATCTGCTGCTGGTCGGCCTTGGCCATGTCCGGCCAGTTCGGCGCAATGACGTCCCGCAGGAAGTCCCGGATCTCCCGGTCCACGAGATCACCGAGCCGACGGGTCAGCGAAGGGACTCCGGACTGGAGTCCGATGCGTACGGCCTCCAGGACCTCGTCCAGCCTGTGCTTCGTCACGACCTGGACGAGCGGTGGCGCCTCCAGGTCCTGCACTTGACCGGGAACGTTGGTGCAGAAGATCACCGGAACCCAGCGGGTCTTCGCGATCCTGTCGTACAGGTCCCGACCCCGCCGTTCGAGACCAGGGACTATTCCCGGCCCCTGAGACGAGTCCCTGACGTCGAGAACGACCAAGTCGATCTGTTCTCTCGCGAGAATCAGTTCGGCCTCGCCGAAGTCCTGTTCCGTCTCGATGGAGATGGAGCCCAAGTCGCTGAGCTCCTCCTCCAACATGTTTTTGAGTTCACCTGCGATGTCCTCCTCGTCGTCGACGACGAGTATCCGGAACACCGCTCCCCCCTCTGTCACCCAACTCTCCTTCGAAGGCGTGCTCTGAAACATGCGCCGGCAAGTGGTCCTGGCGAGACCAGGTACAGGTCGCCGTCGTAAAAGTCCTTGACCACGCTGCCGGCGATGCTTAGCCCCAGGCCGATCCCGTCGGGCTTGTCGCTGAAGTAAGTGTCGAAGATCAGGTCCTTGATCTCCTCCCTCACTCCCGGACCGTTGTCGCTGACATCAATGTCGACCTCACCGTCGGGGGTGCGCTCGGTCGTGATGAGGATGCAGCGGTCAGCGCCCTCTGGAAGGGTGGACAGCCAGTAGATCGCGTTGCCGACGAGATTGAGGATCACCTGGGCGATATCGCTCGGCTCTGCCGTCACGGTCACGTCTTCTCCGCCGACAGTGACGGTTATGCCCTGCTTGGCGAGCTCCGCCTCGTGTACGGACACCGCCTCGTCGATGGCCTCGTGCAGCGAGATGTTCTTGGGACGACCGCGCTGGCGCCCGCTGAGCGGCTCGACGCGGGTGAACAACCGGTCGAGGGCTTTCTCCTGAGCGCTGAAGTCGGTGTGGACCTTGGTGAGAGCTTCGCAGAGGCCGGGATCCTGCTCGCTCGTTCCCTTCGCCAACCTGTTCAGCCTCCGCAGCACGTAGGCGATACGTGTCAGGGCGGCCCGGCCGTCGTGGAGCACCACGTCCACCAGGGTTCCGAGCGTGGCGAGCCGGGAGAACTGGGAAATGATCTCCTGGACCTTCTGCACACTGTCGTTGATGGCTTCCGCGGCCTCGTCCAGAGCGCGTCCGAGTACGGCGTCGTCCGGATAGCGCTGGTTGACCACATCGCGGAGTGGGGCAAGGGTGAAGTTCTGGAAGACCCCGTGGCCGCCGCCCTCTGTTGGGGGCAGCAGAGGCTTGCTGTCCAGAGACCGGGGAGGCTCGGGCCTGCGGAGTCTGTACCGCCATGTCTCCAGCCTGCTCACGGCTTGGACCATGATTCTCTTGAGTTCCTCGTACTCCGGGGAGTCGATCAGCCCTTCGCGGTGAGAGCGGTCCCGCAGTCCGGGGTTCCCGTCGGCTGTGACGTAGACGAATCCCGCCACCTGGTTGTTCGAGAGTCGCATGGTGGGGTTGTTCACGCGGCGCTGGTCGAACTCCAGCCAGTCGTATCCGGTCTCTCCGAACGGCTGGACACGGAAACCGTCGCGGTACAGGGCGATGCCGGTATTGCCCCGGATGAGTTGTCTTACCTCGCTGACGTTCCGGGCGCCGAGGTCGATCTTGAGAAGTCTGCGCAGTGAACCGCTGTCCAAATCCCAGGTTCGGATGTCCAGCTTCACGGGGCCGCAGCTGGGGAGATTCGTGTCCTGCCGGAAGTCGTCGCGGATTACGACCTCCTCCTCCACGCCCATGGCAGTGAGGGTGAGGTGTGCCTGTCCGTCGGCGTCCACGGCGCCGACGAGCCGGTAGTGAGGATGTGCCAGCGTCTCGCTTGCGCTCACGAAACCCGAGTAGTGACGCAGTTCGCCCGGCGGAGTCTCGATGTAGATCGAGAATTCTGGCTGGTCCGGCACTGCCAGTTCCGTGGGGGGCGGAGGCGGGAGCAACCGAGAGAGGGACCGTTTCAGAGTCTCGATGGACTCCGCCGTCCACTGCTGGCGAAGACCTTCGAGGCGTACGACCGTCCCGTGCGGACACCGCCCCGGTTCTGCGGTCACGCCAGTCTGGAACTCTCCGGCCAAGTCGTCGAACAACTGCTCCGCCTCGCCGCCGATGGCGAAGACCTTCGGAGACCGGACCGACCAGTTGACCGGGACTTGATCCAGATAGGCGTCCTCGACGGAGAAGCTGCGCCAGTCGAGTCGCAGAGTCACCTCGTCACCGTCACCACGGCACGTCGCCAGCGAGGTCACACGTGCCAGACGAGCGGCGGAAAACCTTCCGATACCCTTGGCCCCGAGCACTCGACGCCCGCGCCCTTCACTGAGGGGACGCCGGTGTCGATGGGAAGTCGCGATCTCCATCCAGGTGCCGCGGACGGTTTCCGCTGACATGCCGTGTCCGTCATCCCACACCTCGATGGAACCCACCCCCTCTTCGAGGGGTGCGTTGAACCGAATCACCACGAGGCTCGCGTCGGCGTCGTACGCGTTCTTCACCAGTTCGGTGAGGGCGACCCGCTCGTTGCTGATCAGTTCCTCACCCAAGGTGCTCATCAGTCGCGCGCGCGGCCGGAGGTACGCCTCCGTGTCCTCCGAGTCCACCTGAGCCCCGCTTTCGGTCACCATCTGCGCTGCCTGTCCGCATAGCAGGCCGGGGGCAGAATCCTATAGGCGACAGGATCGGCGAATGGTGCCTACGGATGGCACGCCGGGTGCTTCGGCGCCGGAGTGGCCGAAAGTCGCCCGAATCGGCCGTGCTGGCGAAGGCGAACCGTCTCGAATGTGTCTTCTGGAGGGTGCCCTCGTTGGGACGGGTATGCAGGTTGGCGCGAGATGGCTGCGCGTGCGGGCCGCCGACAGCAGTGTCAGTGGCGTCCCGTACCATAGATCACCTCAGGATGCACCAGGAGACTGCCTCGGACGTCGGTCGCGCGCTACGCCGACCTTGTGGGCGCGAGGCGGGTCAGACCAGGCGAAGGTCAGGTGTTCCGGCAGTCCAGGGGCGCCGGAATCATTGCCTCCGCAGGTTGGTCCGTGATCTCCTGGTGCTCATTCATGTCGTGTGTGCGGAGGGCTGTGCTGTGGAGAAAGGGAAGTACGGCGTACCCTTGGAGCGGAGCGACTACCTCCCGTTGGAACCCCATGAGGAGAGCTGCTCTCCGGAGAACTTCCGGAAGTGGCTGAAGACCTACGGTAAGGGCAAGCGACTGGCGGTCGACCTCTTCTCCGGGGCCGGCGGCCTGAGCTACGGCGTGAAGCAGGCGGGGTGGACGGTCGCAGCCGCTGTCGACTTCGACGAGCGTGCGCTGGAGACCCACGCGGCGAACTTCCCGGGCATGAGCCTCCGCATGGACCTCGGCAACTCAGACGAGCGCGACACCCTGATAGGACTCCTGAAGGGCGCCGACATCGACCTGATCGCCGGCGGTCCTCCCTGTCAGCCCTTCAGCCGTGCCGGGCGCAGCAAGATCCGGGATCTCGTGGCCAACCATGATCGGGATCCGCAGGACCTTCGTAAGGAGCTGTGGCGCTCCTACCTGCACGTGGTCGAGGAAGTCCGACCCCGCGCGGTACTCATGGAGAACGTTCCCGACATGGGGCTCGGCGACGACTTCTTTGTCGTACGCACGATCGAGCAGCGCCTGGAGGATCTCGGGTACGCTACACAGGTTCGCCTAGTGGACGCTTGGCACTACGGTGTCCCCCAGCACCGGAAGCGACTCATCCTGCTCGCCAGGAACGACGTCGAGCGCTTCGACTGGCAGCCGAAGCAGGAGGGGTTCACCAGCCTCCGTGACGCGATCGGCGACCTTCCCGATCTTGACCCGCAGCCGATAGAGCGCGTCGGTGAACGAGAGCTGCCGTACCGCGCTCCGGAGGTTCCTTCCTCGTTCGTGGAGATGATGCGCAAGGACGCACCAGAGGGCCTGATCTGGGACCACATGACGCGGCGGGTCCGTGAGGACGACTGGGAGATCTTTTCCAAGCACATGGACTCCACGACCCTCTACTCGGACATCCCGAAGAGGCTCCGTCGCTACAGCGCCGAGCACTTCACAGACAAGTACAAGAAGCTTGCCTGGGACGAGCGCAGTCGGTCGATCACAGCGCACATCGCCAAGGACGGCTACTGGTACATCCACCCGGACCAGCCGCGCACGCTCACTGTGCGTGAGGCGGCCCGGGTGCAGACTTTCCCTGACTGGTTCCGGTTCGCCGGCACTCGCAGTGACGCCTTCCGGCAGATCGGGAACGCGGTGCCCCCGCTGCTGGGCAAAGCGGCCGCCGAGGCCATCGCACCGGTGAAGGGTATGCAGGCGCCACTTGGAGGGCTGCAACCGCACTGGCGCCAGGTCCGGGACGAACTGGCGACCTGGGCAGAAAGCCGGCGAGATGGTGACGACTGGTGGCATCTCCCAGGAGAGCAGCTGTCATCACTCTCAGCGGCGGTGATCGCGCTCCTCTCCGGCACCAAGCTGTCAGCAGCTCAGATGGACGAGGTCCTGGCGGACGTGAGATCGCGTAAGTGGCTCACCACCAAGGCATACGCGAACCTCCTGGAAGCCGCTCCCTCGGAGAAGGCCAGAACCCGGCTGGAACGTCTCGCCCCTCTCGTTGATGGCACAGCGGCCTGGAAGAAGAGCAGGCGTCTCGAGATTCCCGAACGCCTCGCGTTCAAGCCGGCCGAGTCGTCGCTCTACCGCCTGCTGGTGGGCGACGACCTTCTCTGGGTGGGGCAGGGCGCGCTGCGAGTTGCCGCACGCCTGAACGACAGTGACGCGGACCGCACGAACAAGCTCAGTGACGGCCGTGTCAACCTCGTGAGACTCGTGGGTGCAGGAGACGAGAGCGCGCCGCTCCGTATGGCAGCGCTGCGCCTCCTCGGTAACACGGTCTGCGGTGCGCAACGGTCGCTGTGCTCTGACTGCCCGCTGAGTAAGTACTGCCCACGGAAGTCCGATGACGCCTCGGCCGTGGAGGCGAACAGCAAATCGAAGGGCAACACGCAGGGAAAAGGTAAGCAGCCGCCGAAGTAGGAGGAGGCATTGCTGAGGTCGATCCCCCGGGCCTACGGCCGCGCGCTACGACGATCCTGAGCGCGGCCTGCTCGGCGTCCGAACGGACCTCGCACTCCCAGACGCGAATCACGGTTCAGCCGGCGACCTTGCACGCCTGGGTGTTGCGTCCGTCGCGCCTCCTGTTCGCCTCGGTCTTGTCTGACCACCGCTTGGCGTTCGGCCCCTGGAACTCGACTACACCGTGGACAGGGCAGCCATGCCAGAAACATCCGTCGACGAACACGGCGACCCGATGACGAGGCAGGACGAAGTCCGCAGTGCAGCGGGGAGCGACCCTGCGCTGGAGCCGGTAGCGGAGCCCGAGACGGTGAACTGCTCGTCGGAGCTTCACCTCCGGGCCGGTGTCACGGACCGGCGTCCGCGCAGATGATCACCTTTCCTGGTTCGCACCCAGCCGCTGTCCGGCTCCTCGACACTGCGGTCCATGATCAGTGGTCCAGTTCTCCGGGTACTTGAGGAGGAGAGCGTGCCACACTCCTTCCATGCTCCGAGAACCCGCCGAAATCCGCATCGGCGACCACGGCCAAGTCGAAACTTCCCATGGGTTTTCTCGCGGAGGCGGGCCTGACGCCGGGCACCGAACTGTTCGCCTTCAGCGACGGTGATGGCCGCATCGTCCTACGGCGCGCCGAGGACGCAGTCCGTGACCTTCTGGGGACCGGAACCTTGTGAAGGTGGAGGGAATCCCTCGCCCGGACCGCGAGGTGAAGCTGCACCGGTTCGAGGAGGCCCTTGGCCGCTTCGCGGACCAGGGCGCTTCCGATGCCTCTTGGCCAGCCGCGGTACGTATTGTCGGTGCAGCGCGAGCCACCTCGTGGGCGCCGATCGCCCCGTCGGGCACGCCACCACCCGCCACCGCGACGCCTTGGCCGCGGAACGCAGGAAATGCCCCGTATCCGCAGCGCCGCTGCGGCCCGAGCGACCAAAAATACCCAAGTGGGTGCAGCGGGCAATATATTTTCGCGATCGCGGCATGTATGCCAAATGTGGGCGCGATTTCACCGGGCTAGTGAACCGGTTCAGTTCCGAGAACTCTGACCACACGATCCCGCTCGCTCAAGGAGGCCTGAATGGTGCCACCAGCCTCAAATTGCTGTGCTCTGACTGCAACAACAAGAAATCTGACAAGTTCCAGCTGGTGAGCAGTCGGTATCAGAATTGGTACTGAAAGTTCTGTCGTCACATGCTGCAGAGCTTCCAAGCACAGCGCGCCGAGCAGAGCCCCAGGCTCCCAGGGGCTGACAGCGTGCTGACGCTGTTCGCCGGCGAATGATCAACCTGCTCTGCAATCTGCGGACTGTACCCGGTAAGGACGTGGAAGCTGACTGCAGCTTCTGCCCCTCCTGGAGCGCCAGCGCCCACGAGTAGGCTCAGCCGCCGCGCCTTCAGCGGTTGGACCGGATGCCACCCGCACGTTCAGCCGACACGACAGCCGATCCGGCGAACCTGCGCGGTCGGAGCGCTAGACGACGGCCGGACTGAATCCGATGCCGATCGCCTTTTCGTGTACCAGCAGCGCCTGGCTGGCCTGGGCGGGGGAGATCTCGCCCTCGGTTCGCAGCTTGGTGGCGATGACCTTGGCAAGTTGCCGTTCGGAGGGTGCCAGATTCCGGGTCTGGAGCGCCCACTCGCCGAGTGACTCCCACTCGGCCGAGCCGATCCCCCGTACCTCGGCCAGATTCTCTCCCTCCGTTTCCGAGGCATCCACCGCGAACTCGACTGGCCGTTCCAGGAGTTCGGCTTCGAGTGAATCCGGAACCTCCCAATCCAGGCCGGAGACGTCTTCCCAGCAGGTGCTGCTCTTTGCCCACTCCGTGACGTGCTTGCCTTGCGTGATGACCTTCTCCATCACGAGGGGGCAGAGGTCGTTCACTGCGGATAGCAGGGCTGGAGTCACTCCCTGTTGGCGCCAGATGCGGTCGAGGTCGATCCTCTGGGCTGTGGCGGCAGACAGCCGAGCCATGGTGTACGTGGTCACGAGCGCCTTGTGGCTTCCGGCCTCGTGCTCTTTCGCTACCGCGTCAATGACCTTGAAGAGCAGGCCCATGGCGATGACTCGCTGGCAGTAGGCGACGTTGACGACCGGTGGTGCGCCCTTCATGATGATCATGAACTCGTTGAAGTTTTTCTGGGCGCCCCGGCTCACGTGGTGCGGCAGCTGGTTCCAGGAGTTCACGTATTTCGCGAGGTCGGACTTGTTGAACCGCTGCTTGGTGGGGTGCTCCTCTCGGAACTTCCGTCTGGCAGCGACGGAGGGCGTCTTGGCCTCCTCCTCCGCGTACTGGCCACGCGCCCGTTCGTAGAACCAGCGGGTCTCCTTCTGCGCACTTCCGTCTACTGCGGGAGCCCAGAGGGACCTGCTGACCCGCTCGAAGTCCACGTGGAATCTGTGGTTCGAGCTGAAGTCGACCAGCGTCACCTTGTTCTGGGTGTTCGAGTATCGGGAGATCAGGGGGACGATCTCCTCAAGGTGGTCTGGGGCGACCAGGGACAGCTTCATCTGTACCCGGACCTGCGTGAGGTCCTGCTTGTCACGCTTCATGACGTGGTGCAGCGTGGCCGTGGTCTGGCCGCCGTTGACGATCTGAAGGCCGGTCAGCTTACGGATGGCCACCGGGTGGCCATCCGGGTCCGCGACGAAGTCGGCCTCCGACGCTGTGGCTGTGATTCCGTTGTTGTACGCGAGGAAACGCGCCGGCCGGTTCAGCAGGGTGTCCCGGATCCCGCGGTTGACCGCTGTACGGGTCTGGAGGAACGCTCGGACGTTCAGCTCGAGAAGACGCGTCCGGTGTTCGTCGTACAGCTGGGCGAGCCGTTCGCCGGGCAGCACTGTGAGGATCACCGAGTGGTTCGGCTCGGTGCTCTCGGCCGACAGGCAGGAGAGGGGCGGTTCGAATTCGACCACGATGGGCTCGCTGATCGAGCCCGAGGTTTCGTGCCGGTACAGGCGGGTGAGGTCCCAGAGCTCATGGCTGACAGGCAAGCCGTTGAATTCGGTCGCTTCGGGGAGAGCGCCTGCGGTGCTCACCTGGTTGGTGAACAGGAACAACCGGATCTTCACCGCGTTCGCCAGGGCCTTCTCGACGCCCTCGCACAGCTGATGGACCTCGCTCGCCTCAGAGTGGTTGTGGCGGATGGATCCGCACTTTCGCAGGAACGCCAGCAGCCTGCGGAACGCCTTCGAGGAGTCGCCCTTGGTGAGCTTGTCGGCACCGGGTTGACCTTGGGCGAGGTCGTACTCCGTGGTGTACAGGTCGAGAGTGGATCGGTCCTCGCTCACCCCGAAGCCATAGACGACGAGGCCGTGCTCTTGGTGGTAGGCGACGGTGGTGTTTGTGACCACGCCGGCCTCTTCGAGCTGATCCAGAACCCGTCGGGTGAACGTCGTCGGAATGGATGCGGCCTCGTTCTCGGCGAGCGACTGTATGTCGCTCATCAGCGTGCGGGCGTAGTCGTGAAGGGCCAGCTCAGCCATCGGTACCTCTGATCAGGGCGGTGACCTCGTCGGTCGTGACACGGTGCTGCTCGAGCGCGGTGACGCTTAGGTCGTAGGTGCAGTTCCCTACACCGCGGGGAAGGGCCGACTCCACGATGCGGGGGAAGCTCTCGTCGACCTTCCACAGATCCGTACGACGGAGTGTGAACCTGGGCTCGTCGTAGAGGTGGCGGTGATTCGCGAAGTACCCTGCGCGGACCAGCTGGATCTCGAGACGTGTACGAGCGGACGGATTGCTGAGGCTGTTCCTGACGCTCCCGACAAGCGAGTTCAGGCTCTCACCTGACCCACCTCGACGTTCGTCCACAGCGAGTTGGACGAGCAGGATCGTCTCTACACCTGTTTCGTCGAGCTGGCGCTCGTTCGATATCCGCACGAAGCGGGGGCTCTTGACCGTGGTTGTCTTGACCTCGATCGCCGCGTTCGGCAACTGGAAGTCCTGGTTCGTGCCTTCGGGGCCTGTCCATGACGACAGAGCGGTGCTCTGCGGCTGCAAGGGCAGCACGAACTCCCGCAGGACGTAGAGCTCGCCGAAGAGGCCGCGTCTGGCTTCACCCCGGAGACCCTCGCTGCCGATGCTCCGCATCAGCTGCTGCCAGTGGAGGAACCGGCGCACGGCGGCCTCCAGAGCGGTCTCGCCTGATTCGGTGTCCTTCACCACGCTCGCTATGTCCTCGACCAGTGGCGTGAACACCTCGCGCAGCTCGTCGGCGGTCAGGGAGACCTGAAGCTCGAACGCGCGAGGGGAGACCGAGCTGAACGACAGGGTCAGCCCGTTGGTCTGCGGCAGGTCCACAAGGAGGTGCCGCACCTTGTCGGCAGCACGGGCATCGGCCCGCAGCAGCAGCATCCTTCGATGACCAGGATGCGATACCGAGAGGTGGATGTCGTGAGATGACTCGGGGAACAGCCGCCTAGTGGAGCGCCCGGTGCCAGCCTGCGGGGACTCCAACTCGCGCCAGAGACTCTCGTCGATCACTGGTCGACCTCGTCTTCGCCCTCGCCGTCGAAGTCGTCAATGTCCGAACCCTGCTTCCACCAGACCTCGTTGACCACGTACTCGGTCTTGCTCTGGTGCTTCGAGAACGGGAAGCTCACCGCGAAGCCGACCAATGGGACCGACGGCCCCTGGCAGTCCGAGGCCGGCGGTTCGATCGGATAGATCAGGAGCAGGGGTTGGTCGGGACGACGCTGAGCCCGGAGCGGGGTGCCGGTGGGGGTGGTGGGGTTCCTGGGCTTGCCGTCGCGCTTGAGCTTGCCTTCGGCAGCTTTCTTCGTCGCGGCCATGGCCCTGTCGTACTGTCCCTGGTCAAGATCGGTGCTCTCGTCCTTGGGGCTCAGTACACGCTTGATGGTGTAGCGGCTTTCCGAGGTCCTTCCAGAGGAGGCCCGGGTGACCATACCCAAGGAGTGACCGGCGATATTCACCGGCTCGGTGACGGGCTTCCTGCCCACGACACGCACCGTCCAGTCGCTCAGCTCCCCGTACTTCGCGCACTGGCGGATGTAACCGGCGATGAACTGAGGACGGACCCGGTGGGCTTCCTTTGCGGTCTGGTACGCGTCGAAGAATGCAGCGGCCACTGTCTCAGGGGGGATCCCCCGCCACACGAGGCTGCCACTGGCCTCGTCGACCACCGGGGCGGAGAGCTCGGTCAACGTCCTGGTGAAGGCGTGGAGCGCGTCGAGATTCTTCTGGGCCACGCCTTCACTGAGGTTGAAGATGGTGGTCTCGGCCAGTTCGCCGGAGTAGCTGAGCCGCACGCGTGTACCCTGACGCATCTTGTTCGCGGCCGTGATAGCCAGACCGAGCGACGAGGTCCGGACCTTGAGGCCGAACTCCCGAGGGGTGAGGCCCAGAACCGCCATCTCCTCCACGTCGCGGCGCAGCTCGTCCGTCGCCGCGGTGATCTCCGCGTAGGCCGACTCGAGCGCACGTGTCGTGTACAGGCGACACAGGTCCTCGTAGCCAGGCCGGTAACCGAACCAGCGGCCCATCTGGAGCAGGGTGTCGTACGTCTTCGAGAAGCGCAGGTAGTAACTGACAGAAAGACCCTCGAGTGTGAGGCCTCGGGAGAGCTTCTCGCCACCGATCGCGATGACGGAGAGGCCCTTGTGTCGGTTCTCGTAGTAGTCGAGAACGTCCTTCGCGGCACCGTTCACGGCCTTGACCCGGAACTTCTGGATGGCGGGGAGGATTTCCTCAGCCACCTGGTCCCAGATGAGGCGCTCGGCCTCGTCTGCCGGGAAGTAGTCCGTAGTGGAGACGAAGTCCTTCTCCCAGACGTCCCGGAGCTCGGCCAGGCAGGTTGCCGAAGCGCTTCCGTAGCGGTCGCGGAGACTGTCCGCCAGGAGTCGTACGAAGTCGTCCACCTGATCACGCACACGGCCCTGGACCGCGGTGAACCGGGTGACATGCACCAGCATGGAGTTGTGCTTGTTCACCTGTCCCCGTGCACGGCGAGCGGCACAGGTGAGGACGAAGGAGTAGATCGCCCGTTGGAGCGAGGGAGGCAGGTCGCCAGCCGGGGTGTGACCTGACTTGTGCTTCTCGGGGATCCACGCGGAGGTGTCGTCCACGTGCCGGATCAGGGGCAGCGGCTCGATGTCGTTCTCCTCCTCGTTGTCCACTCGGAGGCCGAACAGGCGCTCCGGGCCGAGGTAGTTGGACGGGGCGCGCAGCGTGCGGATGAAGCTGTCGGGGAAGAGGTCGCCGCCGAGGGTGTCGTGATCGGCGTCGGGATCGACGTAGATGTTCGCGAACGGTGTCGCCGTGTACCCGACGTACGAAGCTTTGGCAAAGCTCCCTACCAGCAGGCGGATCGCTTCGTTGATCTTCGAAGGCTCGTTGTCAGGGTCAGAGGTGTTGATGGACGCGTTGTCGGCCTCGTCGTCGATCACGAAAAGGGGGATGTCCCGGACGGTCTTCCGGCCTGTCGTCGGGTCCTCCTCGCCATGTACCTCGGTCACCCAGGTACGCAGGTAGTCGATGATCCGACGGTGCTTCTTCACCACGAGGACGACGGGGAAGCTGGCGATGGGCAGGTTGGCCTTGGCGGCTGTGCGGCGGTCGAAGTCGCCCTTCTCCGCGCTGTTGGTCAGCGACGCGACCGGTAGCTGATCCACGTGGGACATGGCACCCACACCGATCTTCCAGTTGGCGCCTTCCTGGTCCGACCGCAGCTGGTACTGGGTGTCGAAGCCGAGGAGGCCCTCGTCGATGCGGAGCTGTGTCTGGCTTCGGAGGTCGTTGTGAATGCCCGCGAAGACGACGATCAGCCGGTAGCCGGCGTCTGCGGCCTTCGTCGCGAGCCCGATGTACTGCCCGGTCTTGCCCGACTGCACCTGGCCGATCACGAGACCGGTGCGTCGCCACGCTCCGGGACGACGCGGGTCCTCGAGCTCACCGAGGATCTCCTCGGTGCTGCGGTCGATACCCCGTGCCACCTGTGGAGGCAGGTCCCGGACGGTCCTCAGGTACCGGTAGTAGCGTTCCCAGAAGGCCCACGTGCGGTCGTTCTTGGCGTCAGCGAGCCAGGGGATGTGGCCATCGGCGTTGTGCAGGGCCGATGACTCCTCCTGGTAGACGCTCGTCTTGGCCTCGAGAACCTTGATGAGCCGTACGCGGTCGACAGTCATCTCCTTCAGGCTGATCACGCTCATGGCCATGGTCGCTGCCTGCTCGACCTCTTGGGGTGTGGCCTGACGATCGCCAGGCAGGAACATGAGCGCCGCCGTCACGGCATGAGCGAGTGCCTCGTCGGCGGTGGAACTCACGGAGACCTCCAGGCTTTCTGGTCTGTCAGTGGGGCGAGGATGAAGAGTGGGGGCGCGGCCAGGGGTCAGCTGTTCCAGAACCCGTCCAGCTGGTCGAACGGCTGGGTCGTTCTGATCAGGGACCTCGCCTCCTCGGCGGGCTTTCCCTGGGACAGGAAGACCTTGAACATCTGCTGTGCCACTTCGATCGCATGCTGGTCGGCGGGACCTGGGCCACCAAAGGGCTCGGGATCGTCTGCCGTGTCCACTTCATGCAGGACACGCAGCGCAGGAACGGGCACCGTCTCCTCCAGAAGGCGAAGCAGCGCCCGGACTCGAGCCGGGTCCGATTCGCCGTCTTGGAGGACCGCCTGCACGAGTGGGTGCCGTCGGTTGATCTTGCAGCTGACCTTTCCGCTGTCCCTGCGCACGCTCCAGGGGAACGACAGCGGTCCGCTGTGCTGGCGTGCCGCGATCCGTCCGCGATGCCGTACCGTCTCGGCGGCCTCTCTTCGGACCATCTGAGCGACCCGGGTGAGGTGCCGACGTAGAGCCACCGGGGCGACGACGGTGGCTTTCCGCACGTCGACTCGCCACTCAGCGTCCATCTCGGCCGGGATGTCGATGGCGACGCGGGCGAGGTTATAGCGCTCTTCACGGCGAAGTCCGCGAAGTCCGAGCCAACTCCCAGCGAGGATGAGGCGGTTTCGCCGGTAGACATAGAAGCCCTGGTGTCTCAGCCAGCCCTGAGGGCCGCCCGCAGTCGCGTACGCGGAATCCGTCAGGCGTTGAGGGTCTGGCAGCACGAACGGCTCCACCAGGACTGTTCGGCCTTCCAGCGGGAGCGGCTCGGGCGGCAGGCGCCGTACTGACGGGTGCGACGTGAGGAACGGGTCCCAGGGAGTGACATGGCAGCCGGACACCCGAAGCGTGAGGGCGGATACGCCGGTAAGGAAGCGGGCGAAGACGAGACCGAGGTGGGTCTTCACCTTCTCGGTCTCGTCGTAGAACTGCTGTTGCATCCGCTTGTCGCCCGCAGCCGCGTCCTGATATCCGGAGAGTCTCTGCCACAGGACCACGGTGCCGCGACTCCGGCCCTTGGTGATCCGGTCAAGGATCTCCGATGTCTCAGGAGCCGGCGTGTGCAGCAGTCGCCATTCGCTGGTCCTCTCGACGACGTCGAGGTCCCAGGTTCGAGTGAGCCAGACACCGTCAGTGGCCGTGCACACCGTGACTAGACGGCACTGGGAGAAGGAGGCGGACTTGAGTCCGACTCCATAACGTCCGAGGTCTGTGGAGGATCTGTCGGTCGCAGGACCACGCGCTGCGACTGTCATCGCGGTGACGAGGGACGTCTCGGCCATGCCGCATCCGTCGTCCACGACCGCTATCCAGGACTCCGGGCCGACCCACGAGAACTCGATATCGATATTCCTAGCCTTGGCCGACACGCTGTTGTCGACCAAGTCTGCCAAGGCGTCCGGGAGCGAGTATCCCAGTGCGCTGAGGGAAGCCACCATCCCGACCGGAGCAGGCGGCGCGATGTCGTAGGTCATGTCTGGTATCAGCCCTGCCTCCCCGTTCCGGACGCGTCAGATGCGCGCGGCTGTCCCGGAGCCAGAGGCACCGAGCAGGCGTACACCCTGGGTTCGGGAGTACTCGCCTGCTGGTCCAGTAGATCGATAGTGCAGCCCCCGCCCGACGGTGATGCTACTGGAGCAGGGGGTGAAGATCTATGCTTCTCTCAGGCTCTGGTCCCTTATGGCGGCGGTGGGCGCTCGCGATGGTGATCGGTGCGTCCTGGGCGGTGCCGCGGTCCGGCAGGTGTGTTCAACAAGCGGTATGACCTGCAGACGTATCTCGAGGCCTCAGTCGCTGTCGCGCTCGGTCCAGGCGGTCAAGCCGGGCCACAGATCGGCACTCAGCGCCGTTTCGAGGCGAGCAAGGGTTCTCATGTCGGGCAGAACCATCCCGCGCAGCAGTCTGCTGATGGTTGCGTGCGAGGCCCCGGCCTTGTCCCCGAGTGCTCTCAATCGAAGCCTGCCTGTGTTGCGTTGTCGACTCTTGGGCGCGTCGTGTCTGTTCCGGGAGCGGGGTCGCTGGTGTGGAGAGAGGCTTCGAGGCGCGGTTGGGTCGGACGTGTCCGCCGCATCGACCTTTTGGCGGGCCGCGAGCTGGAGATCGGTGCCGTGCTGAGAGCCTGTCGTGGGGGAGGCCGGAATCCACCTGTGGGATATGTGGTCACTTGACGAGAGTGATGACGCCATTGGGGAATCCGGCCCTCCAGGTATCCGCGCAGAAACGGGCCGAGCTCGCGTGGATATGTGTCAAATCCTCGCCTTCGGTATCGATCAGCAAATGCCAGACATGATCGGCATCTGGAAAGGGGTGGGCGGCGCGAGCGCGAAGGCTGACGGGCCTCAATCTGTCGTCACGGACGACGAAGATACGCTTCAAGCTGGACTAGCCGCCCCTCTCCGGCAGGGGAGCAAACCTGCCAACCATCGGAGTGGCGGCAAGGAACCGGTGGGAGAAGAGCGGGTTCAGAACGTGAATGACAGAGAACCTGGACGGGCCGGCCAGGAATCACTCTTGCTTGATCGGGCGCCAGAAGGTGATTCACTGAAGTGAGGTGAAGGGGGAGGCCTGCGATGTATTGCTCTTGGCGGCGCATCACGCTTGGTGGCTCGGGTGAGCAGCCTGTGGGTCGTGAGGGAGGAGCTGCGCCTTCAGGAGAAGGTGGGGCCTTCATCTCCGTACCTGAGCTGCTGATGAGGGAACAGGCCCTGGCTTGCGCGGATGCGCTCGGCGTTCCCAGATCACCCTCGGCGCGTTTTGGCCGTGGCGTACGTCCCCTGCTCTGATCTGCGGCGGAGGGCTTTCGAACAAGCCCCACGGAGGCAAGGTAGCCGCCAGTGTAGCGGGTGGCGGCGGGCGGGGGTCAGGGGCCGAAGCTCCAGGAGAGGGTGTGGTCCGTGGTGGCCAGGGCGGCCAGGACGATCAGGTCGGCCGCGCCCAGGGTCAGGCCCAGGGCGGCGCGGCCGCGGCGGTTCGTGCCGCGGAGGAGGGCGAGGCCGGCCAGGGCGAGGGCCAGGGGGCCCAGGACGATGTTGAAGATCAGGAGGCCCACCAGGCCGAGGACGAAGGAGGCGACCGCCATGCCGTCGGCCTCCCGGCGGGCGGGCGGCTTCTCCGGCTGCGGCTGCGATTGCGGTTGCAGCTGCAGTTGCCGTCGGGGCTCCGGGTGCTTCGTCAGGGTCGTCGTCGGAGTCGTCGGCATGTCAGTGCTCCCTCCTGCGCTCGCGGATCGCGAAGACCAGCAGCCACAGGGCGATCGCCGTCGCCGCCGGGATGATCACGGGGAGTGCGAGATGGGCGGCGGCGCCCACGAGGACTCCCAGGAGGAGCACGGCCGCCACTAGGAAGATCATGTCCTTCCCCTTCTTGGGTGAACAGTTGGAATGACAGTTGTTCACTGAAATTCAGCGTAGCGCTCCTGGCGTCCCGTGGCAAACAGTTGTTTACTGAATCCATGAGCAGCAGCACCCACGCCACCCTCGGGGTCCGCCAGGCCCAGAAGCTGAAGACCCGTCAGGCCCTGCTCGACGCCGCGCTGCGGCTGCTGGAGGAGCAGAGTCTGAGCAGCCTCGGGCTGCGGGAGGTCACGCGGGTCGTGGGGGTCGCGCCCGCCGCGTTCTACCGGCACTTCCGGGACATGGCCGAGCTCGGCGTCGCGCTCGTGGAGGAGTCGCTCGGCAGTCTGCACGTGATGATCCGGGCCGTGCTGGCGGAGCAGCAGGAGGCCGAGGAGGTCATCGACCGCAGCGTCGAGGCCGTCGCCGGGCATGTGCGGCGGCACCCGGCGCACGTGCGCTTCATCGCCCGCGAACGGCACGGTGGGGTGCGGGCGGTGCGGGAGGCCATCGCGGCGGAGCTGGAGCGGTTCGGGGACGAGGTCGCCGCCGCCCTCGCCGCGCAGGAGGTCTCGCAGGGGTGGAGTGACGAGGACGTGCGCATGCTCGCCGGGCTCTACGTCGACCACCTTGTGATGACCGCGTCCGCGTTCCTGGAGGCGTCCCCGGAGGAGGAGCGCGCCATCGCCGACACGGCCGGGCGGCAGCTGCGGCTGATCAGTCTCGGCCGCCGTCACTGGCGCGCGGCCTGACCGTCCGCACCCGCACCTGCCAGTCGCCCTCGTCGTTCTCGCCGAGCACGTCGACGGACATGCCGGGCGGCCCGGTGTACCGCTGCCCGGCGGTGTACGGGGCGTCGCTCAGCGCCGCGTTCACGTTCAGGTCGGCGGTGTAGCAGCCCTTGCTGCCGGGGGTGGCGTCCGCGGTGCGCACGGGGCCGGAACCCGTGGACATGGTGGTGGTGATCGCGGTGACCAGGACGCCGGAGCGGCACACCGCGTGGTCCAGCGGCCCGGGCGTCCGCGCCTCGAGAGTGATCACGGTGTGCCGGGAGACGGGGACGACCGCGAGCTTGAGGCCGCCCGGGACCGACGTGGGGGTCAGGGCGAAGGAGCGGACGCCCGGCCCGTCGAGGCAGCGCACCTGAGCGGGCGCGAGCCAGCCCAGCTTCCACTTGTGCCAGGCGAGGAAGTCGTTGGACGGGCCCCAGTCCTCGTCCATCGGGTCCCAGTGGCCCACGGGCGTCTTCAGCAGCGCGGCGCCGCGGCCCGTGTAGTAGAGGTCGGGCAGGCCGAAGCTGTGGGCGTTCTCGTGGTTGAGGACGCGGAAGGGGCTGTCGCCCGTCTGGCGGCTCCAGATGAACGAGACGTTCTTGAAGGGGGCGCCGTCGGCCGTGGTCAGGCCGGTGGGCGAGCCGGCGAACGTCACCGACCGCACGTCCTCGGTGGCCGGCGGCCCCGCGCCCGGCGTCACCAGTACGTTGATCAGGTCGTAGCGACGGAAGTCGACGGTGTCGTCCACCGCGTCGAGGATCTCCGCCGCGATCGCGTGGTAGCCGTCGTCGCTCTCCGCGTCGAAGGGCGTGCCGCGCTCGATCCCGTAGGCGGCGTACGGGCGGGACATCCGGATCCAGCGCAGCACCGGCGTGGAGCGGTAGTCGAGCCGCCCGTAGGAGCTCGACCGGTAGTAGTCCGCGACGGCCGGGAAGAACTCGGCGTAGCGCGCCTGCGGGGTGGTCGTGGCGGGGGAGTCCGGGAAGTCGATCAGGAAGGTGACGGCGCGGACGGTGCCGCTGGAGCGGGCGTAGCCGGGCGGCGTCCGCGCGGTCTCGGAGACGTTGTCGGTGGCGCCGGGCAGGGCGCACGGGCCGGAGGGCGGCCGTCCCCCGGTGTCCCCGGCGGCGGGCGGCCCGCCCGCCCCGGTCTCGGAGCCGGGCCCGAAGTGCCCGGCGGGCACCGGCGAGGTCATCGCGAGGGCGGTGGCCGCCATGACCACGACGGCCAGGGCCTTCATGCCGGAGTCTCCGGGCCGGGGCTCATGCGGGCACCTCCAGGACTGGCATCTCCGGGGCGCGACCGGGACTGGCCCCTCTGACGCCTCCGGGGGCGCGGCGCCGCCGTTCTCTGTGATCACCTTCTGCCGCCACGGCCCCGCGCGCTCCCCGGACTGCGGCAGATGGGGCATGCCTGTCGACCGCACGCGCGCCGACGACGGAGAGTGACGCACGTCACCCTCGGCTCGCGAAATATCCGGGGACCTTCTCCCCGTTTACCCCTCGTCCGAGGAAAACGGGGAAACTCTCCCCGGTTACGCCGCGGGCCGCGTCCCGGGCCCTGTCCCGGATTCCGTCCCGCCCGTCCGCCCCCGTCCCGAAGGAGCAAGGCCGTGGTCACCGCTCAACCGCCACGCCTCCGTGCCGACGCCCTGCGCAACCGCGAGCGGATCATCGCCGCCGCACGGGAGGCGCTGGTCGAGTACGGGGCGGAGGGCTCCCTCGATGAAATCGCTCGACGCGCCGGGGTCGGAAATGCCACGCTGTACCGGCACTTCGCGGACCGCCGCGAGCTGATCCACCATGTCACCCTCTCCGTCATGGCCCGTCTAGCGGACCGGGCCGAGGCGGCACGAGCTGAGGAGCCCGATGCTTTCCGATCGCTGAGGCGGTTCGTCCACGCCGCCGCGGACGAACGGGTGGGCGCGCTCTGCACGTTGCTCGACGAGGGCGTCGATCCCAACCACCCCGAGCTGGTGGCGGCGCGCGACCGTCTCGACGGGCAGGTCGAGCGCATCATGGCCGACGCCCGCGCGTCCGGCCAGCTGCGCGGTGACATCGGACTCGGTGATCTCATCGTCGCCATCACGCAGTTGACCCGGCCGCTGCCGGGCAAGGGCTGCGCGGCCTTCGACCAGTTCGTCCACCGGCACCTGCAGCTGTTCCTCGACGGCCTGATGGCCCCGGCCCGGTCCGAACTCCCCGGATCCGCCGCCACGCTGGAGGACCTGCGCCGCCACAAGCACTGTTCCGCGGCCGGCGCCGCTGCCGGCGAGGCATCAGACCCGGGCTCCGGCCCGGGCTCCGGCACCGGCCCGGGCTCCGGCACCGGCCCGGGCTCCGGCACCGGACCGGGTTCCGGCACCGGACCGGGTTCCGGCACCGGACCGGGTTCCGGCACCGGACCGGGTTCCGGCTCCGGCCCCGGCTCCACCCCCCGGTGACCCCCCAGACTTCGCAGGCCCCGCCGGGCCTGCACCACCACCACGACCCCACCGTCCCGCTCCACTGCGCGCCGAGGTAGACACACTCATGCCAGACATCAGTACCGCCCCCGACCCGAAGCGCTGGAAAGCGCTCATATTCATCGCCCTGGCCCAGCTCATGGTCGTCCTCGACGCGACCATCGTGAACATCGCCCTGCCCTCCGCCCAGGCCGACCTCGGCATCTCGGACGGCAACCGGCAGTGGGTCATCACGGCTTACGCCCTGGCCTTCGGCGGTCTGCTGCTCTTCGGCGGCCGCGTCTCCGACCTGTGGGGCCGCAAGCGGGCCTTCGTCATCGGCCTGATCGGCTTCGCCGCCGCCTCGGCGCTCGGCGGCGCCGCGGTCAACACGGGGATGCTGCTGGGCGCCCGCGCCCTGCAGGGTGTCTTCGGCGCGCTGCTCGCCCCGGCCGCCCTGTCGCTGCTCGCCGTCCTCTTCACCGAGGCGAAGGAGCGCGCCAAGGCGTTCGGCATCTTCGGTGCCATCGCCGGTGCCGGCGGTGGCGTCGGCCTGATCCTCGGCGGCCTGTTCACCGAGTACCTCAACTGGCGCTGGACGTTCTTCGTGAACATCCCCTTCGCCGTCGTCGCCGCGGCCGGTGCGATCGCCGTCATCCGTGAGCCGGCCGAGGGCCGCAACCCCTCGAAGCTGGACGTCCCCGGCGTCATCCTGGCCACCCTCGGCCTGGTCTCGCTGGTCTACGGCTTCACCCGCGCCGAGTCCGAGGGCTGGACGGCCGGCAGCACCCTCGGCTTCTTCGCCGCCGCCGCGGTCCTGCTGTTCGCCTTCGTGCTCGTCGAGAAGAAGGTCAAGGCCCCGCTGCTGCCGCTGCGCGTGCTCACCGACCGCAACCGCGCCGGTGTCTACATCTCGCTGGGGCTCGCCGCCATCGCGATGTTCGGCCTGTTCCTCTTCCTGACCTACTACCTGCAGATCGTCCGGGGCTACTCGCCGGTCAAGACCGGTCTCGCGTTCCTGCCGATGATCGCCACGATGATCGCCGGCTCCACGCAGATCGGCGCCCGCCTGATGACCCGCGTCCCGGCACGCTGGCTGATGGGCCCGGGCTTCCTGCTCGCGGCCGTCGGCATGGTCCTGCTCACCCGGATCGACCTGGACACCTCCTACGCGGCGGTGGTCCTGCCCGGTCTGATGCTGATGGGCCTCGGCATGGGCACGGCCTTCATGCCGGCCATGAGCCTGTCCACGTACGGCGTGCAGGCCCGTGACGCCGGTGTCGCCTCGGCGATGGTCAACACCTCGCAGCAGGTCGGCGGCGCCATCGGCACCGCTCTGCTGAACACCATCGCCGCCAGCGCCACCACCGACTACTTCAAGTCGCACGCGGGCGCCGGGTCCGACCCGAAGCTGCTCACCTTCCAGTCGATGGTGCACGGCTACTCCACCGCCGTGTGGTGGGCCGTCGGCATCCTGGCGCTGGCCGCGCTGGTCGCGGTCACCTTCGTCAACGCCGGTCACCAGGGCGGCGCGGTCGCCGGTTCGGGCGACGGCGAGGGCGCGGAGAACTCCGTCCCGGTCATGGCGCACTAGCGCCGTACGCCGCCCCACCGCTGCACGTGTGAAGGCCCCCGCCCGTCCGGGCGGGGGCCTTCACACGTACGCGGTGCCGCTCAGCGCAGCCAGGGCAGGTCCGCGCCCGCCGGTTGCAGCCCCTCCGCGATCGTCCGGCACATGTCGCCCAGCTGGACGACCTGTTCGGGGGAGAGCCGGTCGAAGAGCGCGGCCCGGACGGCGGCGACGTGGCCCGGGGCGGACCTCTGCAGCATCGCGAAGCCCTCGTCCGTGAGGACGGCCAGCTGGCCGCGCTTGTCGGAGGGGCAGTCCTCGCGGCGCACCCAGCCGTTCTTCTCCAGCCGTGCGACGGCGTGCGAGAGCCGCGACCGGGTGATCTTGGCGTGCTGGGCCAGTTCGGTCATCCGCATCCGGCGGCGGGGCGCCTCGGAGAGCGAGACGAGCAGCCCGTAGTAGACGTGCGGCATGCCCGCGTCGCGCTGGAGCTGCCGGTCGAGGTGGTCCTCCAGCAGGGTGGTGGCGTGCAGGAACGCCCGCCAGACGTCCTGTTCGGCGTCGGTGAGCCAGCGCGGCTCCGCCGCGGCGGCGGAGGCCCTCCGCTCCGTACGAGCGGTGTCCTCTTCGGGTCGTTCGGTCATGACATCCACTGTTTCACCCACCGGCTTCCTGTCGCTGCTGTCGCGCTCTCGGTCGCGCTCTGGATCCTTGAAGTTTAAATAAGGTCGAGTTAAGCTCAAACCCAGAGCTTGAGAGTTCAAGTACTCCTTGGAGTACTGCCCCGACCAGGAGGGTCCATGCCGGCCACCGACACCCGTACCGGCGCGCGCATGCCCGCGCTCTACCTCTCCCACGGCGCCCCGCCCCTCGCCGACGACGAGCTGTGGACCGCCCAGCTCGCCGCCTGGGGCGCGGAGCTGCCCCGGCCCACCGCGATCCTCGTGGTCTCCGCGCACTGGGAGGAGGCGCCGCTCGCCCTCGGCGCCACCGGGACGGTGCCGCTCGTCCACGACTTCTGGGGCTTTCCCGAGCGCTACTACCGGGTCCGCTACGCCGCCCCGGGCGCCCCCGGGCTGGCCGAGCGCGTCCGCAAGGCGCTGCGCGGCGCGGGCACGCCCGTCCAGGACGTCCCGGACCGGGGCCTGGACCACGGCGCCTACGTGCCGCTGGTCGAGATGTACCCCGAGGCCGACGTGCCTGTCCTGCAGATATCCCTGCCCACCCTCGAACCGCGCCGGCTGATGGAGATCGGGCGCAAGCTCGCGCCCCTGCGCGACGAGGGCGTGCTGATCGTCGGCAGCGGCTTCTTCACCCACAACCTGGCCGCGCTGCGGCACGCGGGATCCGGGCCGCCCGCCTGGTCGGCGGAGTTCGACGCGTGGGGCCGCGAGGCGCTGGACGCCCGGGACGTCGACGCGCTCCTGGACTTCGAGCGCAAGGCCCCCGCGGGACGCCTCGCCCACCCGCGGACCGAGCACTTCGCACCCCTCTTCGTCACCCTCGGCGCCGCCGAGGACGACCTGGACGGTCAGCGCAGCGTCATCGACGGGTTCTGGATGGGGCTGGCGAAGCGCTCGGTGCAGTTCGGATAGGTGCAGTTCGGATAGGTGCAGTTCGGATAGGCGCAGTTCAGGTAGGCGCAGTTCGGATAGGCGCAGTTCGGAGAGCGGCATCGGCAGTGGCATCGGCCCTCACGCTAGGGCCGGTTGTCAGATACACGGAACCGTCTGAAGTCCTACGTCGCTGGGTCCCGTCACATGTCCGCCCGGTGCTCGTGCCAGTAGAAGACGTAGTACGAGGCGAGGCCCATGCCGATCCCCGTCAGCAGTCCGATGCCCGTGGAGCGCAGCACCGTGCCGCCGCTGAGGCTGTGCAGGAATCCCATGCTGCCGCCGAAGAGGGCCCCGAAGGCCGCCGCGCGGACCTCGGTGATCATCGTGTTGCGCTCGTGGAGCAGGGCGTAGCCCGCCGCCATGGCGATCAGGCCGGCGACCACGCCGATGAGGACGGCGGCGGCCACCGAGTAGCCGTTGTTGCTCGCCAGGAAGATGGCGAACAGACCGAGCACGACCCCGCCGACGACGGGTACGGCCCAGGTGGACCGGGGCGCGTGCCCGGCGGGGAGGTGGGTGCCGCGCGCCACCGGGCCGGGGCCCTCGTGGGCGTGGTGGTGGCGCCCGGGCATGATCGAGTGCGTCATCGCGGGGCTCCTCTCTCGTCCCACCAGCGCACACCCGTGCGGGGGTACGGGCAACTCGATCAAACGGAGCGTGGCAACCACGGGGCCGTCCGCGTCGTCCTTGAGGGTGGGAGCGCGGTCAAGGGCGACGGCTCCCGGCCGGGGCGCCGGCTGTCGCGCCCCCGTGACGGCCGTCTCACCCGGCCGCGGCGGCAGGGGCCCGTGAGGTCCCCGGGACGCCTTTCCGTGCGGTCTGACCTGCGCTTCCGTAGGTCTCCTCGGCATGCATTCCGGTCTGCGGCCGCACAGGGTACTGCATGATCACCAAAAATAAGACGTTCCGTGGGAATTCTGTCCGGATTCCAGTCGTTCTTTCCATCGGACGGGGCAACCGTGACAGGGTCCGCCCTTACAGGGAAGCCCTATCGAGCCCGTCCGTCCCGCGACCGACTCATCGCAAGGGAGTACGCATGGCAACCCGTGCCGTCGCCCGTCGTCAGACTGCCGACAAGGGCGCTGAGGGGGCGAGCAGCGCGCGCGCCTCCGGCGAGATCGCCGACCGCGACCTGGTGGGGATGTACCTCGACGAGATCGCACGTACACCCCTGCTCGACGCCGCCAAGGAGGTCGAGCTCTCCCAGACCATCGAGGCGGGCGTCTACGCCCAGCAGCTGCTCGACGGCCATGAGGAGCCGGGGAAGGGTGCCAAGGCCGCATCGCGCGAGGAGCTCGAGGTCATCGCGGCCGAGGGCGCGCGGGCCAAGGACGTTTTCATCAAGTCCAACCTGCGCCTCGTCGTCGCCGTCGCCCGGCGCTATCCCCGCAGCGGCCTCCCCCTCCTCGACCTGATCCAGGAGGGCAATGCGGGCCTGGTGCGCGCGGTGGAGAAGTTCGACTACACCAAGGGCTTCAAGTTCTCCACGTATGCGACGTGGTGGATCCGTCAGGCGATCACCCGTTCCATTGCCGACCAGTCCCGCACGATCCGGCTGCCCGTCCACCTCGTGGAGGAGCTCGGCCGGATCCGGCGCGTCCAGCGCGAGTTCAACCGCGAGAACGGGCGCGACCCCGAGCACTCCGAGATCGCCGAGGAGCTGGGCACCACCCCCGAGCGCGTCGGCGACGTCCTGGACTGGGCCCGTGACCCGGTCAGCCTGAACATGTCCGTCGACGACGAGGGCGAGACCCAGTTCGGCGATCTGCTGGAGGACACCTCCGCGGTGTCGCCCGAGCAGTCGGTGATCGCCCTGTTGCGCAGCGAGGAGCTGGAGGACCTGATCGGCCGCCTCGACCAGCGGACCGCCTCGATCATCAAGGCGCGCTACGGCATCGAGGACGGCCGCGAGCGCACCCTCACCGAGGTCGGCAAGCAGCACGGCCTCACCCGTGAGCGGATCCGGCAGATCGAGAAGCACGCCCTGCTGGAGCTCAAGAAGATGGCCCATGACACGGGCTTCGACGCGGCGGCGTAGTGCGCCGTAGTGACGTAGCGGCTTAATAGGGCATAACCTCATAGACCGGGCCCCGGCGCCACCCCCCCTGCGTCGGGGCCCTCCTTTGCCTCCTGCGTCGCCTCCTGCGTCGTCTCGCGTCGCTGCTGCGGCAGGCCGCGCGCCTCTCACCCCGCCGCGGCCCGGGTGATCCTCGCCCCCAGCTCGCGCAGGTGGTCCACCAGGCCCTGCGGCTCGTGGACGGTGAAGTCGCAGTCCAGCAGCGCCAGCCGGAAGGCGATCCACTCCACCGAGTCGGTGAGCTCCAGATCCAGGCGGCACGTGCGGTCGTCCACCGGCTGCGGCGCGCCGACGTGCTGGGGGAGCCGCGCCGCGACGAACTCCGCCGGGGCGTGCAGCGTCGCGACGACGCGCACCGACGGCTGCATCCGGCCCAGCGAACGGTTCATGAACTCGGCCGCGTCCGCCGCCGGCAGCTCGCGCGGGGTGAAGCGCGCGCCCGTGGCGAACGGCTCGCTGACCCGGTCCACGCGGAAGGTCCGCCAGTCCTCGCGGTCGATGTCGTAGGCGACGAGGTACCAGCGGCGCCCGGTGCTGACCAGCCGGTGCGGCTCGACGAGCCGCTGCATCTCGGTGCCGTCCCCCTTGCGGTAGGCGAAGCGCAGCCGCTCGTGGCCGGTGGCCGCCGAGGCCATGATCGTCAGCGTCCGCGGGTCGACCGTCGCGCCGTCGCCCGAGGTGATCGGCACCGTGGCCGCCTGCAGGGCCGAGACGCGGTGCCGCAGCCGGGACGGCAGCACCTGTTCCAGCTTGGCCAGGGCCCGTACGGACGCCTCCTCGATGCCGTCGACGGCGTGCCCGGCCCCGGCCCGCAGCCCGACGGCGATCGCGACCGCCTCCTCGTCGTCCAGGACGAGCGGCGGCAGGGCGGCGCCGGCCGCGAGCCGGTAGCCGCCGACGGCGCCCATGGTCGCCTGCACGGGATAGCCGAGGTCCCGCAGCCGCTCGATGTCGCGCCGGATGGTGCGCGTGGTCACCCCGAGCCGCTCGGCGAGTTCGCTGCCGGGCCACTCACGCGGCGTCTGGAGCAGGGAGAGCAGGTTCAGGAGCCGTGCCGGAGTGTCGGTCATAACACCAGGGTGGCAGCGAAGTGGGACACAAGCTGTCCTATATGGGGTCTACGGTCGGGTCATACGCAAAAACGCATCCCACACCCCACCCACACCACCGAAAGGCCAGGTCCATTCCATGACCACCGATTCACCGCCCACCGACCGCCGCCGCTGGCTGGCGCTCGCGGTAGTGATGACCGCTTCCTTCATGGATCTGGTCGACGTGACGATCGTCAACATCGCGATGCCCAGCATCAGGCGCGACATCGACGCCTCGTTCAGCGTTCTGCAGTGGCTCAGCGAGGGCTACGCGCTGGCCTTCGCCATCGGCCTGATCACCGGCGGCCGGCTGGGCGACATCTACGGCCGCAAGAAGGTCTTCCTGCTGGGCATGGGCGGCTTCACGCTCGCCTCGATGCTCTGCGGCGTTGTCAGCGACCCGCAGCTGCTCGTCGCGGCGCGCGTCCTGCAGGGCCTCATGGGCGCCCTGATGGTCCCGCAGGTGCTGTCGATCATCCACGTCACCTTCCCCGCGCACGAACGCGGCAAGGTCTTCGGCATGTTCGGCGCGGTCGTCGGCCTCGGCGCCGTCTCCGGCCCGCTGCTGGGCGCCCTGCTCACCCAGTGGAACCTCTTCGGCCTCGAATGGCGCCCGATCTTCCTGATCAACCTGCCGGTCGGCATCGCCGGTCTGCTCCTCGGCCGCCGCTTCATCACCGAGTCCAAGGCCCCGCAGGCGCTCAAGCTCGACCTCGTGGGCGTGGCCCTGGCCAGTGCCGGCCTGCTGATGCTGCTCTTCCCGCTCACCCAGGGCCGCGAGCACGACTGGCCGCTGTGGGGCTTCATATCCATGGCCGCGTCCGTGCCCGTCTTCGCCGGCTTCATCGCGTACGAGCGCCACAAGACGCGCAAGGACGGATCGCCGCTGGTCGAGCTGTCGCTGTTCAAGGTCCGCAGCTTCGCGGGCGGCGTCGGCGTCCAGCTGTTCTTCGGCATGACCACCGGCATCTTCTTCATGGTCTGGACGATGTACATGCAGATGGGCCTCGGCTGGTCCCCGCTGCGGGCGGGCCTGACCGGCATCCCGTTCTCGATCGCCGTCTCGGTGGCCGCCGGCATGTCCGTGCAGAAGCTGGTGCCCCGCTTCGGGCGCAACGTCCTCTCGGCGGGCGCCGTCGTGATGGCCGCCGGCGTGCTGACCTACATCTGGGAGGCCGACCGCTACGGCGCGGACATCACCCCCTGGCAGATGGCGCTGCCGCTGATCGTGATGGGCGCGGGCATGGGCCTGATCGTCTCCCCGATCACGGACGCGATCCTCTCCGAGGTGCCGCGCGAGCACGCGGGCTCCGCGTCCGGCCTGATCAACACCACGATGCAGCTGGGCCAGGCGATCGGGCTCGGCCTGGTCTCGGTCGCGTTCTTCTCCGTCGTGGACAAGGCGGATCCGCGGCACGAGGCGGTGGCCGACATCTTCAGCGGTGCGTTCACGCACGCGATGTGGTGGGTCGTGGGCGGCCTGGTGGTGGTGTCGGGGCTGATGTTCCTGCTCCCGAAGCACAAGGCCGCGGAGGCGCCGTCGGTGACGGCGGACGAGGCGGAGCCGGCGCTGGCCTGACCGGTGCCCTCCGGTGCGACCCCGGGCGGCTGGAGGACTCCAGCCGCCCGGGGTCGCTGCATGCGGTGACCAGTGGGCGGGCGCCTCGGAGGTTGCTCAGGGAGCGCCGGATGCGGCGTGGCTAGCATGGCGGCATGAGCGACGACACCTCCGACGACACCACCCTCGGCTCCTCACCGGCCTCGCGGTCCGGAAAACCCGCATCGCTGCTGACACTCAGGCGCGCGACCCGGTGGGAGACGTTCGCCGTCCTCGCGGTGCTGCTCATCCTGGCTTTCGCCTTCGCCTAGGCGGACGGACCAGGCCGTCGGAGGACGCGAGCCGGCTCGTCCAGCCAGACGGCGGTACGTCCTCCCTCCATGACGGTCAGGCCGAAGCGCCCGAACCCCGGGCGGCCTTCGGACTCCCACCACTCGTGCGCGGCCTCCACTTCGTCCCAGAGGCGGCGGGGCCCGGACTGGCGGACCTCGGTCTCCCGGCGGCCCTTCCGGAAGTCGGCCACCGCCCACGACGTGTCCGAGAGCCCGTAGAGCCAGACGGCACGGCGGCCCTCCCGTTCGCGGTCGGCGACGTGCGTGACATCGCGTACGAGCAGGCCCATCACGAACCCGGCCGCGTCCCCGGCCTGCAGAGTGGTGACCGAGGTGTCGGCCCGGTCCATGGCGCCCGACGGCACGTACGCCGCGTGCTGCCGCCGCACCAGCCTCTGCGAACGCATCCGCATGAAACCCACGGCCTGGGTGAAGGGCCCGGACGCGCTCCGGCCGTCCCCGGCGACGACCAGCCGCGCCGTGGCCTCCTCCGGCCCGTAGTACGTGCCCCAGGGCACGAGGATCACCCCGCCCGGAACGGTCTGCCCGACCCACGCGAACGGCAGGGCCCGCAAGCCGCACGTGGCGATGACCCGGTCGTACGGGGCGCGCTCGGGGAAGCCGAGGAATCCGTCGCGATGCAGGACGCGGACGGCCGGCCCCAGCCCCGCGCGCCGCAGCGCCTCCCGGCCCGCCGAGGCCACGGCGCCGTCCACGTCCACGGTGACGACGCTCCCGTCCGGTCCCACCCGGTGGGCGAGCAGCCCCGCGTTCCACCCCGTGCCCGTGCCGATCTCCAGCACCCGGTGTCCTTCCCCGACGTCCAGGTCCGCGAGCATCGAGAAGACCAGGCTCGGCATGGACGACGACGAACTGAACGACCGCCCGGGCTCGGGCCCGCGGTGCGCCCCGTCGTCCCACTGCGTGACGATGGGGCAGTCGGAGTCGGCGTACTTCTGCCAGGTGTGCGGATCACGTTTCCTGTCCACGGTGCGGCTCCTGCCCGTGTCCATGTCGTGCGGCCACATGACGTCCGGCAGGAAGGCGTCGCGGCGCACGGCGTCGAAGGCGGGGAGCCACGCGGGGCGCAGGGCGCCGGAGGCGGTGAGTGCCCGGCGGAGTGCGTCCCGGTCGGCGTCGGCGTCCCGGCCGACGTCCACGGTCTGTCCGTCCATGGGCCGGGTCACTTTCCGTGCGTCCCGCCGCCGGGAGGGACCGACCCGTCCGGGGTCGGCTCGTCGGCCGGCGTCCACGGCTGCCCGGGGTGTCCGTCGCCCTCTTCTTGGGGTTTCCCGTGGCCTCCGCTGTCCTGCACGGATGGGACGGTGCTCGTCCGTCGGCTCATGGCGCCTTCCTCCGGGTGGTCGGTGTGGACTTGCTGGTGCTGTGCCGTCGCTTGCACGAGCGCAGCGACGTCCCTCCAACGCCCTTCCCGGATGGCGGTTGCACGGGAGAGGGCGAGCCTGAGGCACTGCCTGCACGCGGTCATGTGCAGGACCGTACGAGTGCGTGTTTCTCGGGTGCGGCGATGTTTCGCGTTGGTTCTCGCAACTACAGGCCCGTTTCCCGAGGTTGCTCAACGCAGGTCGAGATTGGCTTTGGCCCGGGCGATGAGCCGGTGTGCAGCGGGCCCGTAGACGGCAGACTCCTCAAGTAGAGACCACGTGCGCATGTAGAGAGACACGTCCTCGGGGGAGTCGATCCACATCTCGGCGTTCCAGGTGTCGGCCACCACGAGCTTGCCGTCCATGATCCAGAAGCCGTGCTTCGGGGAGAATTTGGTACGCACCCCGAAGGGGAGGATGCCGAGCGATACGGACTCCATGCCGATCAGGCTGACCAGTCGGTCCAGCTGGGCGACCATGGCGGATGGCGAGCACCTCAACGTGTGGAGCGCGGCCTCCCACAGGACGGCTTGGAAGAGGTGGCCAGGCTGGTACAGGGCTTCCTGGCGCTTCATGCGGGCGCGGACGCCGGCCTCAATGTCCTTGGGCGTGCCGTGCCGCTCGGACACGTCCGTAAGTACGCACCGGGCGTACTCCGGGGTTTGGAAGACACCCGGAACGATCGCGGGTTCGAACAGACGGACGTTCCGTGCCTGCTTCTCCTGTGCGGCATTGAGTTCCTGAACGGCCCGGTGCCCGGCGGCCAGCTGTCGGCGCCAGCTTCTCTGGCCGGATTCCAGGCCGCGTAGCCGGGCCTTGAGCTCATCGGCGGCTTCGGGCCGTCCGGTCTCCCGGGTCCAGGCTTCCAGGTCGTCCGAAGTCAGCGTCTGGCGGCCGTTCTCCAGTTTCGAGACCTTCGAGTGGGGCCAGTCGCATCTGACCGCCAACTGCCGGACGGTGAGCCGGGCCTCGGTGCGCAACTCGCGCAGCCGCGCACCGAGGGCGACACGGGCGTGCTGGAAGTCAGTGCTCACGCATGGGAACGTACCTGTTCGACGAACTGCTCGCGCCTGATCGCATGGTGCCAGGCCGCATCCCGGACCCGGCAGTACCGGGCGATGCGCACCGGATCCTCGATCAACTCCGAACCGAGGTATTCATCGGCCTCGTCGAAGTGCAGCAGCAATGCCCGCCGGGAGTCGAACAACCAGAAGTCCTCGGCGGGCAGACCCACCTTCTCGGCCTCGGCCCGCCACAGATTCCTGATGTCTTCACCTGCGGCGATGTTGTTGGCGGCGCTTGCGAGGAGGAAGCGCTGCCCTTGGGTGGGCGGGCTGTCGACCAGGCGGACGCGTTCGATGCGCTTTCCCTGGCCCGTTTGGGCTCGGATGTTGTCGGTCCAGGTGGACGACTCGATGCCGAGACTCTCTCCGTTCCGGAACCGTGCGTAGCGCTCGCTTGCCAGGTCGGAGGCGTATCCACGCCGCGTTTCCAGCCGCCAGGCGGTGTACTGGAAGTCGCGGAAGTAGTCCCCGAAGGTGGCGTCGTCGATGTACTTCGGCACGTTTGCTACTCCTTGGGGGCGAAGCGGGTGAGCAGTTCGCGGGGAACGCGAACGAAGGACTCGCCGTCGAGGATGTTCTCGAACTGCTTCGTCTCGCAGGCATCGGTGACGGTGTAGCCCTGGACGATGATTTCTCCGGTGTCGAGGTCCTCGTACAGAGTGGGGCACTTGCCCTCCTCCGAAGTCGTTCCGATCAGTCGAACCCTGAGAGCCATGGCAATCACCTCTCGTCTGCCGACATCGGCGGCCGGATCTTGGGCGACCGTAGCGAGTCGGCCGAGAAACACGCCAGGGCGCCGGATCGCGCATCCCGGCGGGCTTGAGCTCCGGGCTTCGGGGGTCGGAATCCGAGCCCTTTTTCTGAGGAATGGGTGGTGGGTTCAACCCACCCACCCTCCCAACGCCGCCTATACCACGGCGTGTTCACTTTTCGTGATCGGGTTGCGACATCCTGTCGCCTCGCCCTAGCGTTCGCAGCAACAAACAACCCCGGTCAGGCGCGGGAACGCCTGCCGGGGTTTGACCAACGAGATCGTTGAGGCTCGATCCCATGGCTGACGCCGACTCTAGCGCTGCCCAGCGCTCCCCGCACCCGCATCCCTCCGCCGCCCCCGGCTACGGCAAGCGGACCGCACCCGATCAAGCCCCCCGCCGCCGTGGCGACTTCGCCCACTTACGGGCGCGTGAGGCATCCATTGCGGCCTTCATCGACCGGCTTCCCGACGGGGCGGCCATGGATGCGAAGACCCTGGCCGCCCGGCTCCCCGACTACGGGCAGGCCGCCTGCCGCACGGCCCTGCGGCGGCTGTCGGAAGCCGGGCATCTGCGGCGGGTGACCGAGCGGATCAAGGGTGACGGCGGCAGCTGGCACTGGGTCACGCGGACGTATTTCTCTCGTACCGCCAGGGATGATGCCTGGTGGGAAGTGCTCCTTACCGGCGGTGTGCCGCCTCAGGCCCTCGACGAGCGGCCCGCGCCCCGGCCCGCCCGCTCCCAGCGTTCCCGTGCCTACCTCCTCCTCGCCTCCCTCGGTCGCGTCGACCCCCGTATGGCCCTCTCCGCCGCCGAGTGCCAGGCCCTCGAAGCGCTCGCCGCACAATGGCTGGATCTCGGCGCCCGCGAAGAGGAGGTCGTACGGGCCCTCACCGCCGGGCTGCCGCCCGAAGTGCACAGTGCCGGGGCCCTCGCCCGGCGGCGGCTTGCCGACAAGATGCCACCCGAGCGGCAGCCGGAGCCGGGACCGGAGCCGGAAGCGGGGTCGGGATCGGGGTCGGGATCGGCGCCCGAGTCGCCGTCCCGTCGCCCCCTCCGCATTCTCGAATGCACTACCTGCCGCACCCCCGGCCGCCCCGAAGCCCTCCCCGGCGGGCTCTGTCGTGACTGTCGCGGGCTTCCCTCCCCGTACGCCGATTGCCGACCCGATCCCGCCGAGATTCGTCGTCGCTCCGACGGCATTCGGCGCGCCTTGCGGGCCGTCGTGCAGGCCACAGCCCTTCCCTCGTAGACCTCGCGTAACCCTCCGTCGTCCCCCGGACGCGCACCGTTCGGATTTGACGACTTCAACATCACCTCCGCATCATTCCACTAACACGTTAGTGAAACGAGGGTGCCGAATGATCGCGTTCCGGATCGACCGGCGCAGCGGCATGGCCACGTACCTGCAGCTCGTTCAGCAGGTCAGGCAGGCGCTCCGCCTGGGTGTACTGGAGCCGGGGGACCGGCTGCCGACGGCCAGGGAAGTGGTCGAGGCCGTCGCCGTGAACCCCAACACCGTGCTCCGCGCCTACCGGGAGCTGGAGCGCGAGGGGCTCGTCGAGCCGCGGCCCGGCCGGGGCACGTTCGTGCGGCGGTCCCTCTCGCGGGCCGCCTCGGCCGGTGACTCGCCGCTGCGGGCCGAGGCCGTCGCCTGGGTGGCGCGGGCCCGCGCGGCCGGGCTGGAGCGGGAGGACGTCGCGGCGCTCGCCGCCTCCGTCCTCGACGAATCCTTTCCGCCCCCCGAGCTGCCACCTCCCTTCATCCCGGCCCCCCGGCCGCCGCAGAACTAGACAGACGCGCAGACGGACGCGCAGACAGACGCGCCGACAAAGACGTAGACGCTGGAGGAAGACAACGTGACCGACGACCCCACCACCGCCCTGCGGGCGACGCGCCTGGGACGGAGGTTCCGCGGTGGCTGGGCGCTCCGCGACTGCGACTTCGCCCTGCCCGCCGGGCGGATCACCGCCCTCGTCGGCCCCAACGGTGCGGGCAAGAGCACCCTGTTCCACCTGGCCACCGGCCTGCTCCGGCCCACCGCCGGAGAGCTCCGCGTCTTCGGTGCCGAGCCGACCGGTCCGGACGCCCGCGACCGCATCGCGTTCCTCGCCCAGGACAAGCCGCTCTACCCCCGCTTCACCGTCGACGAAACCCTGCGCTTCGGCCGCGAGCTCAACCGCCACTGGGACGCGGCCGCCGCCGAGCGCATCGTCCGCGCCGGGAACATCCCTCTCGACGCCCGCGTCGGCGCCCTCTCCCAGGGCCAGGCCACCCGCGTCGCGCTCGCCCTCGCCTTCGGCAAGCGCCCCGACCTGCTGCTCCTGGACGAGCCGCTCGCCGACCTCGACCCGCTCGTGCGCATCGAGGCCATGGGCCTGGTCATGGCCGAGGTCGCCGACCGGGGCATCACCGTCGTCATGTCCTCCCACGTGCTCTCCGAGCTGGAGAACGCCTGCGACCACGTCCTGCTCCTCAAGCGCGGCGCCGTGCGGCTGGACGGCGACGCCCAGCAGCTGTGCGACGCCCACGTCCGCATCAGCGGGCTCGCCGACCCGTCCACGGACGACGGCCTGCCGTCGGCGATCGACCGCGCCGGCGTCGTCGAGGCGACCGTCACCGGGCGGCAGGTGCACGCCCTTCTCCGTCACACCGGACCGATCCCCGGCGACCGGTGGATCGCCGAAAGCCCCTCTCTGGAAGACCTCTTGCTCGCCTACCTGCGTTCCGACGGCACCCCCGCACCCGCCGCCGAGGCCGCCGCATGAAAGGCACCCTCTGGCTGGCCTGGCGCCAGCAGCGCACCCTGATACTGACCGGCGCCGCCGTCCTCCTCGCCGTCACGGCCTGGGTCGTCGTCATGCGCATGGACATGATGGACTTCATCAGCAGCCACCACATCGACCCCGCCGCCTGCAAGGGCTGGGACGGCGACTGCCAGGACGGGGCCGCGGGCGAGGCAGCCCTCAAGCTGCTGGACGACAACACCGGCCCCCTCCGCGCCCTCGGCTCCCTCAGCACCGCCGTGCCCGTCCTCATCGGCATCTTCTGGGGCGCCCCGCTCCTCGGCCGCGAGCTGGAGAGCGGTACGTGGAAGCTCGCCCTCACCCAGGGCGTCGGCGCCGGCCGCTGGTTCGCCACCCGCTTCGCCCTCGCCACCCTCTGCACCGTGATCGGCTCGGCCGTCCTCGCCGCGCTCGTCGCCTGGTGGTGGTCGCCGGTCTCCAACATGCTCAACGGCCTCTACTGGCACGACGGCTACCTCTTCAACGCCACCGGCCCCGCCGCCGTGGCCTGCGCCTTCTTCGGCCTCGCCGCCGGCACGGCCGCCGGCCTGTTCATCCGGCGCACGCTGCCCGCGATGGCCGCGGTCCTCGGCGCCGTCGTGGCCGTACGGTTCGCGCTCAACAGCTTCCGCTCCGACTGGTTCTCGCCGCAGGTGTGGCTCAGCCAGGGCGACGCGCCCCGCCGGGAGATCGGCAGCGGCTGGTCGACCGGCGAGTTCGGCTTCGTCGACGCCGCGGGCCGCAAACACGCGATCGCGGACGCCTGCCCCTGGGGCGAGGGGCTGCCCGACCTCAAGACGTGCATGGCCCAGAAGGGCTTCACCGGCCGCTACCGCACGGTCTACCCCAGCAGCGACTTCTGGTCCTTCCAGTGGATCGAGACCGGCATCTTCCTCGGCCTCGCCGCCGCCCTCATAGCCGCCGTCTGCATCGTGCTGAAGCGCCGTCCCCTTCCGTAACCCGTAACCCCCGTCCCTTCCGTGACTCCGCCCGCTGCTCCCCGTAACCCGCCGCCGCCTCTCCTGACCACGGAGGTCCCGCCCGTGTCCTCGCGCAAAGCAGCCGCCCTGCTCAAGAACCGCAGCAACCTCTCCCACAAGGTCCGTTACGCGGTGACCCACCCCGCCCGCATCGCGCCCTACCTCAAGCGCACCGCCCGCGACGGCTGGCTCCGCCTCAAGCACCCCGACCACGTCGACTACTACCGCGCCGTGATGGCCTCCGACACCGCCCGCAGCCCCGAGGCGGCGGTCGGCAGCAAGAGCCACGACCGCTGGCTCGCCCTCGGCAGGATGCAGTTCGACTACCTCAAGGAGCACGGCCTCGCCCCGCGCCACCGCATGCTCGACATCGGCTGCGGCAACCTGCGGGCGGGCCGGCTCTTCATCGACTACCTCGACGCCGGCCACTACTACGGCATCGACATCTCGCCCGACATCCTCATCTCCGCCAAGCGGACCCTGACCACCTACGGGCTCCAGGAGAAGCTGCCGCACCTCACCATCACCCAGAACCTCACCCTCGACTTCCTCCCCGACGCGCACTTCGACGTCGTCCACGCCCACAGCGTGTTCTCGCACTCGCCCATCGAGGTGATCGAGGAGTGCCTGGCCCACGTCGGCCGGATCCTCGCCCCCGGCGGCTTCTTCGACTTCACGTTCGACCGTACGGAGGGCGCCGAACACCAGGTGCTCCGCGAGGACTTCTACTACCGCACCGGCACCCTCGTCGCCCTCGCCGAGAAGCACGGGCTGCGGGCGCGTTTCATGGACGACTGGGAGAAGCGGCCGCACGGACAGTCGAAGATCCGGGTGTGCCTGCCCGAGTGAGCACCGGGTCGGTGGGAACCTCGGCTCGTGAGCGATGAGCCGCCCCCCACCGACCCTCCGGCCGACCCCGCCGACCACCACGAGCCGCACGAGGGCGCCCTCGGCAACCGCCTCAACCGGCTGCGGGCCGCCGTCCTCGGCGCCAACGACGGCGTGGTCTCCACGGCCGGCCTCGTCGTCGGCGTCGCCGGCGCCACCGACGCGCGCGGCACACTGCTGACCGCCGGGCTCGCCGGGCTGCTGGCCGGCTCCATGTCCATGGCGGCCGGCGAATACGTCTCGGTGAGCACCCAGCGCGACTCCGAACAGGCCGCCCTCGCCCTGGAGCGCCGCGAGCTCGCCACCGCCCCGCAGGCCGAACTCGACGAGCTCACCGAGCTCCTGGAGGGCAAGGGCCTCACCGGCGAACTCGCCCGCGAGGTCGCCGAGCAGCTCACCGAGCACGATGCGCTCCGCGCGCACGCCGAGGTCGAGCTCGGCATCGACCCCGACGAGCTCACCAGCCCCTGGCAGGCCGCCGCGGCGAGCTTCCTGGCCTTCACGGCCGGTTCGCTGCTGCCGCTGCTCGCCATCGTCCTGCCGCCGGCGCACCTGCGGTTGGCGGTCACGGTCGTGGCGGTGCTCGCGGCGCTCGTGCTGTGCGGGTGGGGGAGTGCGCGGATGGGGGACGCCCCGGCGGGGCGGGCCATGCTGCGCAATGCGGGCGGGGGTGCGCTCGCCATGGCGGTGACCTACGCGGCCGGTTCGCTGCTCGGCGCCGCCGGGGTGTGAGCCGCGGTGCGGCTCCGCCGGGGGTGCGGTGCGGCTCCGCCGGGGTGCCGTGGTCCTTCGGCCGCGGGTCGTACGTGGCTTGTCGCGCAGTTCCCCGCGCCCCTTGTCGGGGTGCGTTGCCAGTGCGGACCCCGTGTCGGGCGCGAGGCCCGCCCGGTTATCCGTGCAGCCCTTCGGTCGCGGGTCGTACGTGGCTTGTCGCGCAGTTCCCCGCGCCCCTTATCGGGGCGCGTTGCCACTGCGGACCCCGTGTCGAGCGCGAGGCCCGCCCGGTTATCCGTGCAGCCCTTCGGCCGCGGGGCGTACGTGGCTTGTCGCGCAGTTCCCCGCGCCCCTTGTCGGGGTGTGTTGCCACTGCGGACCCCGTGTCGGGCGCGAGGCGCGCCCGGTTGCCCGTGCAGTCCTTCGGCCGCGGGGTGTACGTGGTTTGTCGCGCAGTTCCCCGCGCCCCCTATCGGGGCGCGTTGCCACTGCGGACCCCGCCCGGTTACCCGTACAGCTCCCCGTACGAAGGAAACACCCCGCCCGGCCCGTCCACCGACTCCGCCGCGAGCGCCCCCTTCGCCACCGCGCGCGTGACGACGTCCGCGCCCGCCGCCAGGATCTCGTTGAGCGCGCCGGCCGCCAGCAGGACGGCCGTGTCCCCGAAGACGTCCTCGGCCACCAGGGGGCGGTCCCCCGTGGCCAGGGCGAACACCGTGTCGCCGTCGTTGAGCAGGTGCACCGGGCGGATGGCGCGTGCCAGGCCGTCGTGCGCCGTGCCCGCGAGCTTCTGCGCCTGGGCGCGGGTGAGCGCGGCGTCGGTGGCGACGACCACGAGGGTGGTGTTGAGCGGCGGCCGGACGGATGCCGCCGAGCGCTTCGCGGACTCCTCCCGGGCCTCGGCCAGCCGCTTCTGCGCGGCTGCGTGCCGCGCCTTCTCCGGGACCTCCACGACGCCCTCGTACAGCCGCCCGTACAGGAGGCCCGTCGCCGGATCGGCCACCGAGCCCGCGGCGTTGACGACCGCCAGCGCCGCGACCGTCGTTCCCGAGGGCAGCACGGCGCTGGCCGT
>NZ_JBAMDC010000169.1:0-13603 GCF_036961605.1 Streptomyces sp. KLMMK | reverse complement strand
CGGCTCTTCGCCAGCTGATGGCCGCCCACCGGAGCCCGGCCGGCGGTGCGGCGGGTCCGGCACCGCCGGGCCACGACGTCGTGGTGTCTCGCCGCCGCGGCGGAAGAAGAAGGCCGCGCGATCCGTCCCGCGGCCCGCCGGGCCCTCGCCACGGTGCTGCCGCGCCGGCGCGAGGGACGTCCTCTCCCACCGCGACGGCGGCACGCCGCAGCGTCCGGCGGCATCCGCGGCCACCGGAGTCCTATACGAACACCGAACCCCCCGGAGGGACCATGCACCTCGACCACCCCGAGACCTACCCCCACCGCCACACCTACGGCGCCGCCTCGCCCATCCGCCCCGACGGGACGCGCCGCGCCCTGCGGATCGGCCTCGGCGGCCCCGTCGGCTCCGGCAAGACCGCGACCGTCGCGGCGCTCTGCCGCGCCCTGCGCGAGGAACTGTCCATCGCGGTCGTCACCAACGACATCTACACCCGTGAGGACGCCGAGTTCCTGCTGCGCAACGCCGTCCTGCCGGCGGAGCGGATCACCGCCGTGGAGACCGGGGCCTGCCCGCACACCGCCATCCGCGACGACATCTCCGCCAACCTGGAGGCCGTGGAGGACCTCGAGGCTGCGTTTTCTTCCTCGGGGCTCGGGCCGCTCGACCTCGTCCTGGTCGAGTCCGGGGGCGACAACCTCACCGCCACGTTCTCCAAGGGCCTGGTGGACGCGCAGATCTTCGTCATCGACGTCGCGGGCGGCGACGACATCCCGCGCAAGGGCGGCCCCGGCATCACCACCGCCGATCTGCTCGTCGTCAACAAGACCGACCTCGCCCCGTACGTCGGCGTCGACCTGGAGGGGATGGCCCGCGACGCCAAGGCGCAGCGGGGCGAACTCCCGGCCGTCTTCACATCCCTCGTCACGGAGGGCGGCGTGGAGCCGGTCACGACGTGGGTGCGCGCACAGCTCGCCGCCTGGACCGCGTCCTCGTGACCGCTCTCGCCGCCGCCCCCGCGCCGCCGCACGGGGCCGGACTGCTGGCGTCCGCCCGCATCGTGGCCGTCGCGGACGGCAGGGGCGGCACCGCCCTGCCCGTCCTCGACGGCGGCGGCCCGTTCGCCCTGCGGCGGCTTCGCTCGCCGGGGGCCGAGGCGCGGGTGTGCCTGGTCGGCGCGATGAGCGCGCCACTGGGCGGCGACGCCCTCACGCTGACCGCCGAGGTGGAGGACGGCGCCGTGGTGCACTTCTCCACCACGGCCGCCACGATCGCCCTGCCCGGCCGCACGGGCGCGCCGGCTACCTACGTCGTATACATTCGCGTCGGCGAGGGCGCCGAGCTGCGCTGGCTCCCCGAGCCGCTGATCTCCGCGCGCGGCGGCGAGCTGCGGATGACCACGCGCGTCGAACTCGCCCCGACGGCCCGGCTGGTGCTCCGCGAGGAGCAGATCCTGGGGCGCGCAGGGGAGCCCCCGGGCCGGCTGACGGCCCGCCTCACCGTCCGGCAGGGCGGACGCCCGCTCTACGACCAGGAGTTGTCGTACGGCCCGGGCGCGCCCGGCTGGGACGGTGGGGCGGTCCTCGGCGGTCACCGGGCGGTCGGCCAACTCCTCGTCGTGGACCCGGCCTTCGCGGCGGCCCCCGTCGCTCCGCGGGTGCTGGGCCCGACGGCCGTCGTCGCCCCGCTGGCCGGCCCGGCCGCGGTGGTGAGCGCCGTGGCGCCCGACGGCCTGCAGCTGCGCACGGTGCTCGAAACCGGACTCTTGGGGATGGAAATCGGCAGATAGCGCGATACGGGCGATGTGGTGCGCCGGGGGCGAATGCCGCCACATGTGGCACTGCGTGTTTCGTCATTCTTACGGATTAGTAAAGAACACTCGTACGACCTGTCCATTGTGGGATAGGAGACGAAAGGATCCCCCTGCAGCATTGCGATCTCCGCCGCTCCAAGCGGCGTACCCAGCAGGGGGATTCCTACGTGAGACACACGTCAATACTCGGCGCGGCCGGCACCCTGGTGACCGGCGCGCTGGTGGCCGGGTTCCTGACCGCCCCGGCCGCCGGCGCGAGCGAGCGCGTGCCGGGCGGGGCCGCAGAGGCCCGCGGTGTGAAGATTGCCGCCGATCGCGCGGCCGAGGCGGGCATCAAGTGGCAGGACTGTCCTGCCTCCTGGGGCCTCGAGAAGCCCATCCAGTGCGGTTACGTCACCGTTCCCGTCGACTACGCCAAGCCGAACGGCCCCACCATCAAGATCGCAGTGGACCGGGCCCGTTCGACCGGCACCGCCGACGAGCGCCAGGGCGCGCTCCTCTACAACCCCGGCGGCCCCGGTGGCTCCGGCATGAGGTTCCCGCGCCGCGTCACCACCAAGGCCCCGCTCTGGGCGAAGACGGCCAAGGCGTACGACTTCGTGGGCTTCGACCCGCGCGGCGTCGGCCACTCCGCCCCGATCTCCTGCGTCGACCCGCAGAAGTTCGTGGCGGCGCCCAAGGCCGACCCGGTGCCCGACAGCGAGGCCGACAAGCTCGCCCAGCGCAAGCTCGCCCGCCAGTACGCCGACGGCTGCGCCGAGCGCAGCGGCAAGCTGCTGCCGTACCTCACCACGGCGAACACCGCGCGCGACGTCGACGTCGTCCGCGCCGCCCTCGGCGAGAAGAAGCTCAACTACCTGGGCGTCTCCTACGGCACCTACCTCGGCGCCGTCTACGGCACCCTGTTCCCGACCCACGTCCGCCGCCTCGTCGTCGACAGCGTCGTCAACCCGGCCCAGGACAACATCTGGTACCAGGCCAACCTGGAGCAGGACGTCGCCTTCGAGGCCCGCTTCAAGGACTGGGAGGACTGGGTCGCCAAGTACGACTCCACCTTCCACCTCGGCGCCACCCGGACCCAGGTCCAGAAGAACTGGGAGAAGCTCCGGGCCACCGCCAAGAAGAAGCCCATCGGCGGGGTCGTCGGCCCGGCCGAGCTGATCAGCTACTTCCAGGGCGCGGCGTACTACGACTCCTCGTGGGTCCCGGTCGCCGAGACCTGGAGCAAGTACGTCGCCGGCGACGAGAAGGCGCTGGTCGAGGCCGCCGGCCCCGACCTGTCCAACACGGCGGGCAACATCGCCGCCGAGAACAGCAACGCCGTCTACACGGCGGTCGAGTGCGCCGACGCCAAGTGGCCCACCAGCTGGAAGAAGTGGGATCGCGACAACACCCGCATCCACCGCGAGGCCCCCTTCATGACCTGGGCCAACGCCTGGATGAACCTCCCGTGCGCCACGTGGAAGGGCCCGCAGGGCACGCCCATCGAGGTCACCACGCACAAGGGCCTGCCGCAGACCCTCATCATCCAGGCCGAGCGCGACGCGGCCACCCCGTACGCGGGCGCCGTGGAGCTGCACAAGCGCTTCAAGGGCTCCCGCCTGATCACGGAGAAGGGCGCCGGCTCGCACGGCGTCACGGGTGAGGCCAACCCCTGCGTCAACGCGAAGCTCGACGCCTACCTCCTCGAGGGCAAGGTCGACGCGAAGGACGTGACGTGCGCTCCGCACGCCGTCCCCGAGCCGCCGAAGCCCGCCGCGGCGAAGAAGGCGTAACGGTTCCACCGCACCACACACGGCGCCCCGGTCCCCCGTGGACCGGGGCGCCGCTGCGTCCGCGGCCGGTCCCCGGCGGTCCCCGGCGAGCACGGAGGGGCATCAAGGACGTATCAGGCTGGATGACCATTTGATGAGCATTCTGCGAACCTCGACGGTTCTCGGTGTTTTGGCCGCCCGCTCCTCGTAGCCTGTGTTCATGGCCGTCACCCCGGACCTCACCCGGTCGCCCGAGGAGATCAACGACGCGATCCGCGCGTTCCTGGCGGAGCGCCGTGGCCGGATGCTCAACGGCGAGGAGCGACGGGCCTACGAGCGGCTGCGGGCGGAGTGGCTCGCGGCGGTGCGGGGCGGCCCGTGCCTGACCGGGCAGCGGTGACGCGCCGGCCCCTCGCCGCCCCGGCAGGTCCGCTGCAGGTCACGGGAGCCGTGTGCGCCCCCTCGCCGTGCTGCACTCCAACGCGCCCCCGTCCGCCGCGCATTACCCCGCACCCTTGGCATCACAGAGCCCTGGCAAGGGCGTTACGGGCGGTACGGTGGCCCTGCCCGCGGCCGACCGCCCCGCGCTGACCCGCCGTCAGCACCCTGCCGCCACGACCCCGCGGCGCCGGAGGACCGGCCGGGTGACCTGCCGCCGCCACCCGGGCGACGGCACGGTGTGGCAGCTTGCCCGGCGCGGTCCGCGCGCGATGGCCTTGGGCCCGGGCACCCCCGCGCCCCAGGAGGCACCGCATGTCCCTACCCCGTACCGCCGTGGCCGCCGCGGCGACCACCGCCGCGCTCCTCGCCCTGGCGTCCCCGCCCGCCGCGGCGGATGAGCTGCAAGGCCCGGCCGGCGGCCCGGACGGCACCGACGGGCGGTTCTTCCTCACCGTCTCCGGCGCGCAGAACACCTGGATCCGCGGGGTGCAGCTGAGCTGCCCGGATGCCGGCGGCCACCACCCCCACGCGTCGGAGGCCTGCACGACGCTGCACCGCGCGAAGGGCGACCCGGGCCGGGTGACCGGGGCCGGGCACCAGTGCACGCGGGAGTACGACCCGGTGACCGCGACCGCCGAGGGCGACTGGAACGGGCGCCCCGTCGTGTGGCACAAGACCTTCCCCAACCCCTGCGCGCTCGACGTCGCGACCGGGCCGGTCTTCCGCTTCTGATCCGCTTCCGGTCCGCCCGGGCCCCGGCTCACGTCCCCCGGGCCGCGAGCGCGCCTATCGTCAGCAGCGTCAGCATCACCCACGCGAACCACAGCCAGCCGTTGCTGCCGATCGTCACCGTGTACGCCGTCACCACGACGAGGCCCCCCACCGTCAGCCCCGCCATCGTCTTCGTCGATCCGGGCATCCCCGCACCTCCTCACGGCGGCCCGGGAGCGCGCCGGTGCGCAACAGGGGCCGCGGCCTGGAGTCCATGGTCTCCCGGCCGCGGCCCCTGCCGCCAGAGCTCGCGCGCACGCCTCCCCGCGTACGCACGCGCCCGTCTCAGGTCTCGCGCGAGCGCAGCGAGGCGAGGTAGGCGTTGTACGCCTCCAGCTCCTTGTCGCCGTTGCGGTCCGCGGCCCGGTCCGAGCGCCGCGCCTGCCGCTGCTCGGAGCGGTACCACTGGTAGGCCAGCGCGAGCAGCACCACGACCGACGGGATCTCGCTGAACGCCCAGGCGATGCCGCCGCCCGCCTGCTGGTCCTCCAGCGCGTCGATGCCCAGCGAGGCCGGCGGGTGCATGTACGTGCCGATCATCGGCTCCGAGGCCATCATCAGCGCGATGCCGAAGAACGCGTGGAAGGGCATGCCCGCGAACAGCTCCAGCATCCGCATCACGTAGCCCGGCCGGTGCGGGCCCGGGTCCACGCCCATGATCGGCCAGAAGAACACCAGGCCCACGGCGAGGAAGTGCACCATCATCGCGATGTGGCCGGTCCTGGACCCCATCAGGAAGTCGAAGAGCGGAGTGAAGTACAGCGCGTACAGGCTCGCGATGAACAGCGGGATCGTGAACACCGGGTGCGTGATGACGCGCATGTAGCGGCTGTGGAGCAGGGTGACGAGCCACTCGCGCGGGCCCTTGCGGCCGCGCCCGGCCGCCGGCAGCGCCCGCAGCGTCAGCGTCACCGGGGCGCCGAGGAGGATCAGGATCGGCGACAGCATGCTGATGACCATGTGCTGCACCATGTGCACGCTGAACATGACCATGCCGTAGTCGTTGAGCTTGGTGCACATCACCAGCCACACGGTCAGCACACCGAGGACGAAGGCGACGGTCCGGCCGACCGGCCAGGCGTCACCGCGCCGCCGCAGCCGGACCACCGCCCAGCCGTAGAGGGCCAGGGCCAGCAGACAGCCGATCATGAAGAATGGATCGCCACTGAACTGCAGACCCCGTTCCAGCGTGAACGGCGGCATGTCCATGTGCATCATGCCGTGCCCGCTGTGATCCATCCGCTCTCTCCCATTTCGCACCGATGCGCCGGGACCAGAGTAGAGGCGCCCCGGGCCGCGCCCGCGGCCGGGGGCGCCCCGCCGGAAGGCGGGAGACAGCGGGGAAAACGACTCAGAGCACGCACTCGACCTCGGTGTAGCGCTCCTGCGGCACGGTCTTGAGCCGCTCGACGGCCTCCGCCAGCGGCACCAGCGTGATGTCCGTGCCGCGCAGGGCCGTCATCATGCCGAACGCCCCGTGGTGCACCGCCTCGACCGCGTGCCAGCCGAACCGGGTCGCGAGGACGCGGTCGTAGGCGGTGGGCGTACCGCCGCGCTGCACGTGGCCGAGTATCACCGGGCGGGCCTCCTTGCCCAGGCGCCGCTCCAGCTCGTCGGAGAGCTGCCGGGCCACGCCGGCGAACCGCTCGTGCCCGTAGACGTCCGTGGCGCCCGTCTCGAAGGCCATGGAGCCCCGGCGCGGCTTGGCGCCCTCGGCGACGACGACGATCGCGAAGCGCTTGCCGGCCTCGAAGCGCCGGCCGACGACCTCGGTCAGCTCGTCGATGTCGAAGGGCCGCTCGGGCACGACGATGGCGTGGGCGCCGGCGGCCATGCCCGAGTGCAGGGCGATCCAGCCGGTGTGCCGGCCCATGACCTCCACGATCAGCACCCGCTGGTGCGACTCGGCGGTGGTCTTCAGCCGGTCCAGCGCCTCGGTCGCCACGCCCACGGCCGTGTCGAAGCCGAACGTGACGTCCGTCGAGGCGATGTCGTTGTCGATGGTCTTGGGCACGCCGACGATCGGCAGGCCCGCGTCCGACAGGAGGCGGGCGGCCTTGAGGGTCCCCTCGCCGCCGATGGGGACGACGGCGTCCAGACCGAGGTCGGCCACGTGGCCCTTGGCCCGCTCGACACCGTCCCGCAGCTGCGCGGGCTGGACCCGCGAGGAGCCGAGGATGGTGCCGCCGGTGGCCAGGATGCCGGCCACGGCGTCCAGGTCGAGCCTGCGGTGGTCGCCTTCGAGGAGGCCCTTCCAGCCGTCGTGGAAGCCGATGACCTCGTCACCGTGGTCGACGACCGCGCGGTGCACGACGGACCTGATGACGGCGTTCAGACCGGGGCAGTCGCCACCGGAGGTGAGTACACCAATGCGCATGACAGGGGGAAACCTTCGCAACAGGGCGGGAGACCGGACCCCGTCGTCCGGTTGCGTCCCCGCCACCTTACTAGCGGTAGGTGGCGGGGGACGCGACCGTCCGTCATGCGGTCGGCAGGGCTACGCCGACTGGGTAGCCGCCGCGATCCGCTCGGCGCGCAGCGCCTCGTACCAGCGGTCGTCCACCGGCGGCAGGGCGTTGACGTCCAGCGCCAGCTTGATCAGCATGTCCGAGATATGCGGGTTACGGGCCATCACCGGGCCGTGCATGTACGTACCGAAGACGGTGTCGTTGTACGCACCCTCGAAGCCGTCGCCCGTGCCGTTGCCGTTGCCGTAGCGCACGCGGGCGAAGGGGCGGGCCGTCGGGCCGAGGTGGGTGATGCCCTGGTGGTTCTCGAAGCCCGTCAGCGGCGGCAGGCCCAGCGGCTCGTCGATGTCCGCGAGGACGTCACCGACGCAGCGCTCGCCCTCGCCGCGGGTGCTGATGACGTCGAGCAGGCCGAGGCCCTGCTCGCGCTGGCCCAGGTCGTTGATGAACTCGTGGCCCAGGATCTGGTAGCCGGCGCAGACCGAGAAGACGATCGCGCCGTTGGCGACGGCCCGGTTCAGGCCGCCGTCGCGGCGCAGCCGCTCGGCCGCGAGCCGCTGCGGGCGGTCCTCACCGCCGCCGATCAGGTAGATGTCCCCGGAGGTCGGGATGGGCTGGTCGGACCGGATGTCGACGCGCTGGACATCCAGCCGGCGCTGGCGCGCCCGCCGCTCCAGGACCAGGACGTTGCCCTGGTCGCCGTAGGTGCTGAGCAGGTCGGGGTAGACCCACACCACACGCAGACTGTTCTGGCTCATGCTCACAATCCTTCAGTGCTTGCGGGGGTCAGTTGCCGACGCGGCGGCGGACGTCCTGGAAGGCGGTGTAGTTGGCGATCAGCTCGATCTTGCCGGGCGGGCACTGCTGCACCGCCTCGTCCACGGTCTCGCAGACCCGGAAGTCCAGGCCCGCGACCTCCAGCCGGACGGCCAGGTCCAGCTTGCGGTCGCCGATGACGAAGATCGGGTGACCGGCGAGGCGCGGGTAGTCCACGTCCCACAGCCACGAGGTGTCGGTGCCGTCCGCGCCGCGGGCGTTGACCGCGAGGATCACCGGCGCCGGCGGCCCGTCGATCAGCGAGAAGGTCTCCAGCCAGCCGGCCGGGTTCTTGGCCAGCAGCAGCCGGATGTCGCGGCCGAGGAACTGCACCACGTCGAACCGGCCCGCGACCGCCTGCACCTGGTACATCCGCTCCAGGGCGACCTGCGGCGGGACGCCGAAGGTGGCCGCGACGGCCGCGGAGGTGGTGGCGTTGGCCTTGTTGGCCCGGCCCGGCAGCTGCAGGTGGATCGGCCAGGCCGAACCGTGCGGGTCGAGGACGTAGTCGCCCGACAGCGCCCAGCTGGGGGTCGGCCGGCGGAAGCCGCACTCGCCGCAGAACCAGTCGTCGCCGGGGCGCTGCATCACGCCGCCGCACGACGGGCAGGACCAGGCGTCGTCCTTCCACTCCTGGCCGGCCGCCACCCACACCACGTTCGGCGACGAGGAGGCCGCCCACACGATCAGCGGGTCGTCGGCGTTGGCGATGATCACCGCCTTGCTGCCGGCCAGGCCCTCACGCCACTTCTCGGCGAGCATGCGCGTCTCCGCGGCCCGGTCGAGCTGGTCGCGCGAGAGGTTCAGCAGCGCTATGGCCTTGGGGGAGACGTCCCGGGCGACACCCGCCAGGTACTTCTCGTCCACCTCGATCACGCCGTAGCGCGCGTCCGAGCCGCCCGCCAGGGCCGAGGTGATGCCCGCGGGCATGTTCGCGCCCAGCGCGTTGGACACGACGGGTCCGCTGGCGCGCAGCGCCTCGGCGATCAGCCGGGTCGTGGTCGTCTTGCCGTTGGTGGCCGACACCAGTACCACGTCCAGGTGGGTCGCCAGCCGGGCCAGCAGGTCGGGGTCGAGCTTGAGCGCGACCTTGCCGCCGATCACCGATCCGCTGCCACGGCCTGCGGCCCGCGACACCGCCGCAGCCGCCTTGCCCGCCGTCACGGCCAGCTTGGCCCGCGGCGACAGTGGCCCCGAGTTGCCTGCCATCGTCCTAGATCCTCCTTGTTGGGCGCCGGGCCTGTTCCCTGGTCCGCCGGTGGTGGAACGCCCCCTCCGCGCCGAATCGCCAGCCAGGAGGCTCCGGTCGGGGATCAGCCTATCGAGATCCGGCCGCAGGCCCGAACCGGCCGCCCACGGAACGTAGGGTTGACCCATGCGAAACGGCTCCATCCCCGGCTCTTCCGGACGCGTACGGCCCATGCGGCTGCTCGGCGACCCGGGGCTCGGCACCCCCTGCGAGGACGTCACGGACTTCGGCGACGGCCTCGCGCAGCTCGTCGAGGACATGTTCGCGACGATGTACGCCGCCGCCGGCGTGGGCCTCGCGGCCAACCAGGTCGGCGTCCCGCTGCGCGTCTTCGTCTACGACTGCCCGGACGACGAGGACCGCCGCCACCTGGGCCACCTGGTCAACCCCCGGCTCGTCGAGGCCGACGGCGTCACCGTCCGCGGACCGGAGGGCTGCCTGTCCGTCCCCGGCATCGAGGCGGGCACGCCGCGCTTCGACCGCGCCGTCGTCGAGGGCTTCACCCTGGACGGCGCCCCGGCGCGCGTGACCGGCACCGGCTTCTTCGCCCGCTGCCTGCAGCACGAGTGCGATCACCTCGACGGCGGCCTCTACCTCGACCACGTGACGGGGCTGCGCCGCCGCCGGGCGCTGCGGGCCGTACGCCGTGCGCCGTGGGCGGGGCGCACGGAGGAGCAGCCGGAGCCGGCCCGTACGGCGTAGGGCGTACGGGCGGCCGGCCGCGGCACGCGTCAGAAGCCGGGGCCGCCCGGCAGGTCGCCCGAGGACGCGAGCCGTCCCCACAGCAGGTCCGCGAGGTGGCGCACGAGGTGCTCCCGCGGGAAGGGGCGCTCGCGCAGCCACCAGTCGCCCGCGGCGTGCATCATCCCGACGATGCCGTGGCCCCAGGCGCGCGACAGCTCGTCGCTGTCGGGGCCGAGGTCGACGCGCTCGGATATGACCTGGGCGAGCTCCTCGCCCATCCGCCGCAGCAGGGGAGCGGAGTGCCGCCCGACGTCGAAGCCCTGCTCGCCCTGGTCGGAGGGGTGGCCCTCGTCGGCCGGGTGCATCAGGAAGCGGTAGACCTGCGGCCGGGCCTCTATGGCCGCGAGATAGCTGTCGAGCGTCCGCTCGACGCGGTCGCGGCGCTCGGCCGGGGCGTCCAGCGCGGCCCGCAGCCCCACGAGCAGCGCGTCGGTGTGCCGGGCGGCCAGGGCGCGGTAGAGCCCGCCCTTGTCGCCGAAGTGCCGGTAGAGGATGGGCTTGGTGATGCCCGCCTCGGCCGCGATGGCGTTCATGGACGCCCCGGGCCCCTCCCGCAGCACCACCCGGTCCGCCGCCTCCAGCAGCTCTTTGCGGCGGCGCTCCGCCGCATGCTGCTGGTCCTCCCGCTGACTGGTTTCCATATGACCTGCCTCCCCGCCCCTGTGATTCCTGACGCCTGCGCAACGTAACACCCGCTCCACCCAGCGAATCCGGGAGGCGGGACGGTTGACACTACTACCGGTCGGTAACATACTCATGTTACCGCGAGTAAGGGTTGCCGGCAGGGGTGGGAGACGCCATGGCCGAATTCACGATGGAGCTCAACGAGGACCAGCGGGGGGTGCGCGACTGGATCCACGGCTTCGCGGCCGAGGTGATGCGCCCCGCCGCCGCCGAGTGGGACGAGCGCGAGGAATTCCCCTGGCCGGTCGTCCAGGAGGCCGCCCGCATCGGGCTGTACTCGCTCGACTTCTACGCCCAGCAGTTCTTCGACCCCACCGGCCTCGGCATCCCCATGGCCATGGAGGAGCTCTTCTGGGGCGACGCAGGCCTCGGCCTCGCCATCACCGGGACCGGGCTCGCCGCCATCGGTGTCCTCACCAACGGCACCGAGGAGCAGATCGGCACCTGGCTCCCGCAGATGTACGGCGACGCCGGCGACGTGAAGATCGCCGCCTTCTGCTCCTCCGAGCCGGACGCAGGCTCGGACGTCTCGGCCATGCGCACCCGCGCCGTCTACGACGAGGCCAAGGACGAATGGGTCCTCAACGGGACGAAGACCTGGGCGACGAACGGCGGCATCGCGAACGTCCACGTCGTCGTCGCGGTCGTCGACCCCGGGCTCGGCGCGCGCGGCCACGCCTCCTTCGTCGTCCCGCCGGGCACCCCGGGGCTCTCCCAGGGGCAGAAGTTCAAGAAGCACGGCATCCGCGCCTCGCACACCGCCGAGGTCGTCCTCGACGGCGTCCGCCTGCCCGGCCACTGCCTCCTCGGCGGCAAGGACAAGCTGGACGAGCGCCTGGCCCGCGCCCGCGAGCGCGTGCGCACCGGCGGCGCCCGTACGCACAACGCCGCCATGGCCACCTTCGAGGCATCCCGCCCCACGGTCGGCGCCCAGGCCGTCGGCATCGCCCGCGCCGCGTACGAAGTGGCGCTCGACTACGCCCAGACGCGCCGGCAGTTCGGCCGCCCCGTCATCGACAACCAGGGCGTCGCCTTCCAGCTCGCCGACATGCGCACCCGCATCGACGCGGCCCGGCTGCTGGTGTGGCGCGCCTCCTGGATGGCCACCGCGGGCAAGCCCTTCACCGCCGCGGAGGGCTCGATGTCCAAACTCTTCGCGGGCGAGACGGCGAAGGCCGTCACGGCCCAGGCCATGCAGATCCTCGGCGGGAACGGCTACACGCGCGAGTACCCGGTGGAACGGATGCACCGGGATGCCGCGATTTACACGATCTTCGAGGGCACCAGCGAGATCCAGCGGCTGGTGATCGCCCGTACGATCTCGGACGTGCCGATCCGCTGAGCCCCGGGCCGGCCGGACCGACCACCCAAACCGCCGGGGGAGTGGGGCGTGCTGCACCATCTCGAACTGTGGGTGCCCGACCTGCAGCGCGCCGAGAAGAGCTTCGGCTGGCTGCTCGGCGCCCTGGGCTATACGCCCCACCAGCACTGGGAGCACGGCCGCAGCTGGCGGCTCGGCGCGTTCTACCTCGTCGTCGAGCAGTCGCCCGCGCTCGCGGCCGGCACCCACGAGCGATGCAGGCCGGGCATGAACCACGTCGCCTTCCCCGTGGAGAGCCGGGCGGCCGTCGACGCGCTCGTGGAGGCGGCCCCGGAGCACGGCTGGCGGCTGATGTTCCCGGACCGGCACCCCTTCGCCGGCGGGACCGCCCACTACGCCGCGTACCTGGAGAACGAGGACGGCTTCGAGGCCGAACTCGTCGCCATGGCGGCGGCGGAGCCGTCCTGACGGCCCTGGCCGGCGCCTCTTGCCGGCGCCGTACGGCCCGCAACGGGGCTGAGGGCCGGGCTCCCGCTCGGGTTTGAGCACCCGTCATACCCACTTCCGCAAAAAAAGATTCCGCCCAGCTTCAGGTTTTTCTGTTATCCGCCGCGCGCCCGCTGGTCTCCCCTGCGTAAGGCCGCTGATGCGGTGGAGCGGAAACGGCGGAAAGAGGGTGGGCGGAACGTGAACTTGGACAGCACGGCCGGCGTGGTCGAGGCGGCGCGCGGCGGGGACGACGCCGCAAAGGACCAGCTCGTCGCCGCCTGCCTGCCGTTGGTCTACAACATCGTCGGCCGCGCGCTGAAGGGGCACGCGGACGTCGACGACGTCGTGCAGGAGACCATGATCCGGATGGTCGGCGGCCTGCACGCGCTGCAGGACCCCGAAGGGTTCCGCTCGTGGCTCGTCGCGATCACCATGAACCAGATACGCAACCACTGGCGCAAGGAGCTCAAGGACCGCAAGGACGCGCCGTCCGGCGGCCTGCAGGAGGTCGGCGAAGCCGCCGCCCCCGAGCCCGACTTCGTCGAGTGTTCGATCATCCGCCTCGGGCTGCAGGGACAGCGAAGACAGGCCGCGCAGGCCACGCGCTGGCTCGACGGCGACGACCAGGTCGTCATGGCCCTGTGGTGGCAGGAGGCCGCGGGCGAGCTGAGCCGCGCCGAGGTCGCCGCGGCCCTGGGCCGCTCGCCGCAGTACACCGCCGTCCGGGTCCAGCGCACCAAGGCGCAGCTGGAGACGGCCCGCGTCGTCGTCCGGGCGCTCGCCACGGACCCGCGCTGCCCGGAGCTCACGGACCTCCTCGGCAACTGGGACGGCGTCCCGAGCCCGCTGTGGCGCAAGCGCATCGCCCGGCACGCGCGCGGCTGCGCGGAGTGCGGCGGGCACTGGTCCGCGCTCGTGCCCGCGGAAGGGCTGCTCGCCGGCCTCGGCCTCGTCCCCGTCGGCGCCGCCCTTCTTGCCCGGGTGACCGGAGCGTTCCCCGCGAGCGTACCCATGACGGCCTGTGCCGCCACTGCCCCCGGCAGCGGCTCGGGCGGGGCTCCGGAGGCAGCC
>NZ_JBAMDC010000168.1:0-13682 GCF_036961605.1 Streptomyces sp. KLMMK | reverse complement strand
CCCTCGACCTGTCCGGCGACGCCCTTGCCCGGGGTCGCCGTGAATTCCGTGACCTCCGGCAGCCGCACTGCGGGATCAGCGGGACCAGCGGGACCAGCGGGATCAGCGGGATCAGCGGGATCAGCGGGATCTGCGGCCTCCGAAGACTCTGTTTCCGGAGCTTGCAGAGCTTGCAGAGCTTGCAGAGCTTCCGGAGCCTGCGGCCCCTCCGGCCCTCGCACATAGGCACAAACCGCCCGGCCCACCGGATGCTCCGACCCCTGCTCCGCCGCCGCGGCCAGCCGTAGTGCCGCGGCCTCGCCGATGCCGTCGGGGCGGGCCGTCACGCCCGTCACCGTCATCGAACCCGTCGTCAGCGTGCCCGTCTTGTCCAGGACGACCGTGTCCACGCGCCGCAGCCCCTCCAGCGCCTGCGGCCCGCTGACCAGGATGCCCAGGCCGGCGCCGCGGCCGGTGGCCGCCAGCAGGGCCGTGGGCGTGGCCAGGCCCAGCGCGCAGGGGCAGGCGACGACGAGGACGGCCACCGCGGCGGTGACGGCCGCCTGCGTCGAGGCGCCCGCGCCGAGCCAGAAGCCGAGGACCGTCACGGCGACGGCCAGCACGGCCGGCACGAAGACCCCGGCGACGGCGTCGGCCACGCGCTGCGCCTTCGCCTTGCCCGCCTGCGCCTCCTCCACCAGCTTGGCGATCCGGGCGAGCCGGGTGTCGGCGCCGACCGCCTCGGCCCGTACCTCCAGCAGCCCGCCGGAGTTGACGGCGCCGCCGACGACGGAGGTGCCCGGCCCGGCCTCCACGGGCGCGCTCTCGCCCGTCACCAGGGACAGGTCCAGCGCCGAACTGCCCGCGACGACGACGCCGTCGGTCGCGACGCGCTCACCGGGCCGTACGACGAAGCGGTCGCCGACGCGCAGCTGCTCGATGGGCACCCGGCGCTCCGTACCGTCCGCCGCCCGCACGAGCACGTCCTTCGCGGCGAGCGAGGCGAGGGCCCGCAGCGCGGAGCCCGTGCTGTGCCGGGCCCGGGCCTCCAGCAGCCTGCCGATCAGCACGAACAGGGGAACGCCCACGACCGCTTCGAGGTAGACGTCCGCCGTGCCGACCGCCATGGAGGGCACCAGCGTGAACGGCATCTTCATGTCCGGCCGTCCGGCGCCGCCCAGGAAGAGGGCGTACGCGGACCAGGAGTAGGAGGCGATCACGCCGAGCGAGACGAGCGTGTCCATCGTCGCGGCCGAGTGCCGCAGCCCGCGCAGGGCGCGCTCGTGGAAGGGCCACGCGCCCCAGACGGCGACCGGCGTCGCGAGGACGAAGCACAGCCACTGCCAGTTGCGGAACTGCAGGCCGGGGGCCATGGACAGCACCAGTACGGGGATGGACAGCACGGCCGTGATCAGCAGTCGGGTCAGGGCGCCCGTGGCAGCCTCGCCCGCCTCACCCGCCCCGCTCTCCTTGTCTCCCCCGGAACCCGGCGTGGGGGCGGGCTCGGGCAGCGCCGCCGTGAAGCCGGCGCCCTCGACGACCGCCATCAGTTCCGCGGGGGTGACCCCGGCGGGGTGGGAGACGCGGGCCCGACCGGTGGCCAGGTTGACGGTCGCGCCCACACCGTCCAGCCTGCCGAGCTTCTTCTCCACGCGCGCCACGCAGGCGGCGCAGGTCATGCCGCCGACGATCAGTTCGGTGGTGGCGTCCGCCGTCGTGGCGGCGGAGTCGGTGCCGGGCGCCGTACCGGTCGCGGCCGAGGTGCCGGTCGTCATACTCATCGCCCACCCATGCCGTTCATGCCGTTCATGCCGTGCATGCCACCCATGCCGCCCATCCCTCCGCCGGAACCCGACCCCGAGCCCGAGCCCGATCCCGACCCCGGCTCAGACCCCCCGGTGCGGTGTATCCCGGGAGCCGCCGGACCGGCCGCCGTTCCGACGGCGTACGCGACGCCGAAGAGGGCGGCCAGCAGCAGGACGAAACCGATCAGGGTCGCGTACGGACTGCCGTAGGGACTTCCGGACCGGCTTCCGGACCGGCTTTCGGACAGACTCCCAGCCGGGCTTCCGGATGGACTTGCGGATGGAGAGAGGGAGCGACGAGCGGTCATCTCCGCATCGTGGCACGCTGCGCAGCCGGTTCTGCCGCCTTCCGCCCGCTCCCGGCGCGTGAGGATTGTCCCTTGTGTCCGCGGGAACCAGAGGCCCTTGCCGGCCGACTACCTGGAGATACGGAACCTGCGCGACAGAGGTGTCCGTAAATCCGTGCGAACAACCCCCCGGCCGGCGGGAACTCACTCCACCGCCCGTCCGACTTCTCAGGGGTCCACGACTTCGCGAGGAGCCCTCACCGTGTCCCAGCCCGAGCCGTCCGAGCTGCCCGACCCCGTCCCCCTCTACGGGTCCGAGTACAAGCGGGACCCCTACCCGCTGTACGCGCGGATGCGGGAAGCGGGCCCGATCCACCGGGTCCTGTTCCCCAGCGGGGTCACCGCGTGGCTGGTCACCGGGCACGAGGCCGCCCAGAAGACCCTCGCCGACCCCCGGCTCGGCAAGAACCACGACCGCGGCAACGACCGCTGGCGCGCCCGCGCCTCGATCATGCCCGAGCCGCAGCACTCGCAGCTGCAGGTCCACCTCCTCCACCAGGACCCGCCCAAGCACACGGCCATGCGCCGCCTGGTGACCGACGCGTTCGCGCCGCGGCGCGTCGAGGGGATGCGGGCGCGCTTCCAGGAGATGGCCGACGCGCTCGTGGACGCGATGCCGGTGGAGGGGAATGCGGACGGGGACGCGGACTCCGCCGACCTCGTGCAGTGCTTCGCCGCCCGCTTCCCCTTCCAGGTGCTCGCCGAGGTCATCGGCCTGCCGCCGCACCTGGCACGGCGCTTCCGCCGCGAGTGGGGCAAGGTCGTCGCGCCCGTGGGGCCCACGGACCCCGGGCGGCCCGCCTACGAGGCGCTGCTGCGCGAACTCCAGGGCTACATCGCCGAGGTCGTCGCCGACCGGCGCGAGGCGCCCGGCGACGGACTGCTCAGCCGCCTGGTCACCGCCCGCGACGCGGGCGAACTGACCCCGGAAGAGCTCGACTCCATGATCTTCCAGTTGCTGGTCGCCGGCCAGGAGCCCGTCACCAACCAGATCACCACCGCCATGGTGAACCTGCTCCGCCACCCCGAGGCCCTGGCGCGGCTGCGGGACGAGCCGGAGCTCCTGCCCGCCGCCGTCGAGGAACTCATGCGCCTCGACAGCGCCTTCGAGCTGACCACTTGGCGCTTCCTGGCCGAGGACGCCGACCTGCACGGCACGCGCGTACCCGCCGGTGATTCCGTGATCGTCTCCCTCTGCGCGGCCAACCGCGACCCCGAGCGCTTCCCCGACCCCGACACCCTCGACCTCGACCGGGCCCAGGGACCCCACCTGGCCTTCGGCCACGGCATCCACTTCTGCCCCGGCGCGGCGCTCGCCCGCATCGAACTCCAGGTGGCCCTCGGCACCTTGCTCGCCCGGCTGCCCGGCCTGCGGCTCGCCGTGCCCGACGGGGAGCTCCCCTGGATCCCGGCCGTCCTCGGCCGCGGCACCTCCGCGCTGCCGGTCTCCTTCGACCGCGCCGCCGTCTGCCCCATGGGCCGTGGGTGAGTGCCGCATGTCCCACGCCACGCTGACCTCTCCAGCCTCCCTGGCCTTCTCGGCCTCTCCGGTGGCCTCTGCCGCTCCTGTGACGCCTGCTGCCTCCACCTCCTCCGCTTCTTCCACCTCCTCCGCTTGCTCCACCTCCTTCGCCTCGTCCGTCGAGGCGCGCATCCTCCGCCTCCTCCTGCCGTACCACCGCACCACCGGCGCGGGGTCCGCGGACACCGCGGACTTTCCCGAGCAACTGCGCCAGATACGGCAGTTCACGGACGCAGGCGAGCCCGTCCTCTTCACCCTCCCCGGGTTCCCCTGCAAGTCGCCCAACCCGGCCAAGGTCCTCGGCCACCTCCCCGACGAGGGCGAGCGGCTCTCCCTCGCCTTCCTCGACCGGCTCTGCTCGCGCATCGGCGAGGTCTACGCACCCGGCGCGCGCATCCTCATCTGCTCCGACGGGCACATCTTCGGGGACCTCATCCATGTACCGGACGAGCACATCGACGCCTACGGCGACGCGCTCCGCGACCTGATCGCCGGCGAGGGGCTCGGCTGCCTCGACACGTTCGACCTGCGCGACGTCCACGGAGACCTCGACCACGACACCAAGCGCCGGCTCGTGACCGAGGCGTACGCGCCCTCGGTGGAGACGCTGCGGGCCCTCGTCCGCGGCGACGAGGAGACCGCGCGGCTCTACCGCGGCATCACGCGCTTCCTCGTCGAGGACACCGCGGACTTCGACGGCACGCGGTCCGCGCTGCAGCGCGAGTGCCGGACCCGCGCCTACGGGGTCATCGCGCGCAGCCGCGCCTGGGGCGACCTCATCGCCGACTGCCACCCCAGGTCCGTACGGCTGTCCATCCATCCGCAGCGGCCGGGCGCGGAGAAGTTCGGCATCCGGTTGCTGGACGCGGCCGACGCGTGGGCCACGCCGTGGCATGCCGCCGTCCTGCGGGGGCGCGGGGGAGAAGCGCGGCTCATGCACCGGGCGGAGGCGGAGACGCGGGGGCGCCTCGTCCTCCGTGCGGGGCGCCCGAGCCACTTCGAGGAGCGGGAGTAGGGATCAGGGAGCAGGGAGTAGGGGCAGGGGGGTAGGCGGTACGGGTAGATCCGACTGAGGCGGGCTGAGGCCGGCTCTCCGTCAGCCTGCCGGGGCCGGGGCGAACTGCCCCGTGCCCACGACCTTGAGCAGGGCGAGGCGTTCGGCGGTGTCGCTGCCGGCCGGCGGGGTGTACAGGATGACGCGCTGGTCGCCCTCCGGCGCGAGCAGCGTCTGGCAGTCCAGGTCGACCGGGCCGATCAGCGGGTGCAGGACCCGTATGCGCGTCGCCCGGCGCACCGCGACCTCGTGCAGCTCCCACAGGCCTGCGAACTCCTCGCTCGCGTCCCGCAGCCGTTCCACCAGGCGCGTCGCGGCGGGGTCGCCCGCGCGCCGCCCCACGGCCGCCCGCAGGTCGGCCACGTGCAGGCGGCCGTAGTAATCGTGCTCGTCGGCCGGATACGCGGCGCGCTGCGCGGGGTCGGTGAACCAGCGCCAGACCACGTTGCGGCCGTGTTCCGAGACCGTGCACACCCCGCCCAGCAGGGCCTCCGCCATCGCGTTCTGTGCCAGGACGTCCCCGAGGCCGCCGAGCACCTGGACCGGTGTGGCCGGAAGCCGGTCCAGCAGGTGGAGCAGCCCCGGGCCCACGTGGTCGCCCGCGGTCCGGCCGGCGGGCGGGCGGCGGCCGGCCAGGAGGTGGAGGTGGTCGCGCTCGTCGGCGCTCAGGCGCAGGGCGCGGGCCAGCGCCGCGAGCATCTCCGGCGAGGGTTGCGGGCCGCGGGCCTGCTCCAGGCGGATGTAGTAGTCGGCGGACATGCCGGCGAGCTGAGCGACCTCCTCCCTGCGCAGGCCCGGGGTGCGGCGCCGGGGGCCGGCAGGCAGGCCCACGTCCTGAGGGCGCACCCGGTCGCGGGAGCGGCGCAGGAAGTCGGCGAGTCCGGAACGGTCGATCGTCATGGTGATCATCCTGCCGGACGGTCCCCGGGCTCAGACAGGGACTGCCGGTCCCAGGGTCGGCAAGGCTCTCCCGGCATCCGCTCGGCGACGGCAATGTTGGCCGGGCCGGAGCACGAACGCCGCCCCGGCCCCACCGCAACCGCACCCCGCACCCCGCACCCCGCACAAGGAGCACTCCCATGGCCACCGTCACCGTCAACGGCGCCCACGTCCACTACGAGCGAGCCGGCTCGGGCCCCGCGCTCGTCCTGGTCCACGGCACCGGATCGGCGGGGGCCGCGGTGAACTGGGGGCGGACCAACCCCCGGTTCACCCCGCACCGCACCGTGATCACCCCTGACCTGTCGGGCACCGAGGCCACCGTCGACGACGGCGCGCCGCTCACCGCCGAAGGGCTCGCCGCCCAGGTCATCGCCGTTATCGAGGACGCGGCCGACGGGCCCGTCGACCTGCTGGGCTTCTCCATGGGCGCCACCGTCTCCGCCGCCGTCGCGGCGCTCCGCCCCGACCTCGTCCGGCGGCTGATCCTGGTGGCCGGCTGGGCCCGCACCGACAGCGACGAGTACCTGCGCAGCCTCTTCACGCTCTGGCAGAACCTCGGCACGAGCGACCCCGCGTCCTTCGGCCGCGCCGTCGCGATGACCGGCTTCAGCCGCGGCTTCCTCAACACCATCGGGCGCGAGCAGTTCGAAGCCCTGATCCCCAACATGCCGCCGACCGAGGGCACGCTGCGCCACATCGCCTACGACCTGCAGGTGGACATCCGCGCCCTGCTGCCGCGCATCCAGGCCCCCGCGCTGGTCATCGGCTGCACCCAGGACATCACGGTCCCGGTGGAGCACAGCCGCGCCCTCCACGCGGCGATCGCCGGCAGCGCCTACGCCGAGATCGACTCGGGTCACGTGGCCTTCTTCGAACAGGAAGAGGTCTTCGTCAAGCTCGTGACCGACTTCATCGAGGCCTGATCGCCCTTGCGGCGGTCCGGGAATGCCCACCCCCGCAAGGCTGTTGTGATCTTCGACCAGCACGTGATCGACAACAAGGGGGCAGGTCATGGCGCGCGACAACGGCCAGGTGCAGGGGACCGTCGCGGAGGGGTTCGAGGGCGTGCGGGAGGCGTTCGCCGCGGTGCTCGGGGAGGCGCGGGTCGCGCCCGAGGCGCAGCTCGTGGCGCACGTCGACGGCCGCCGGGTGGTCGACCTGTGGGGCGGTCCCGGTACCGGGGCGGACACGCTGACCGGTCTCTACTCCATCACCAAGGGCGCCGCCCACCTCGTGGTCGCGCTCCTGGTGCAGGACGGCGTCCTCGACCTGGACCGCGAAGTGGCCGCCTACTGGCCGGAGTTCGCGGCGGAGGGCAAGGGCCGGCTCACGCTGCGCGAGCTGCTCGCGCACCGTTCCGGAGTCGTCGGCGTCGACGGCGGCTTCACCACGGAGGAACTGGCCGACGATCGGCTGGCGGCCGCGCGGCTCGCCGCGCAGCGGCCCTTCTGGGAGCCGGGAACGGCGTACGGCTATCACGCCTTCGTGATCGGCGCCCTCACGGGCGAGGTCGTGCGACGGGTGACCGGCCGCTCGATCCAGGAGATCTACGAGGAGCGGATCCGGGCGCCGTACGGGCTCGACTTCCACCTGGGCCTGCCCGAGGGGCTCGAAGCGCGCTGCGCGCCGGTGCTGCCGCTGCTGCCCACCGAGGAGGAGGCCGAGCGGCTCGCGGCCGGCGCTTCGGCCCCGGACAGCATCAAGAGCATCGCCTTCAACCAGAACGCGACCCCGCCGACCGACCTGGTGGCCTTCGCCAACACCCGTGCCGTCCGGGCCCTGGGCCCCGCCTCGTCCGGCGGGGTCGGCACCGCGCGGGGCGTGGCGGGGATGTACGCGGCGGCGATCGGCGAGGTGGACGGCCGGGCCCCGCTGCTGAAGCCGGAGACCGTCACCGAGTTCGCCCGCGTCCGGTACCGCGGGACCGACCTGGTCACCGGCAACGAGGACGTCTTCGGCCTGGGCTTCGAGGAGCTGAGCGGCCGCTATCCCTTCCTCGGCCCGGACGCCTTCGGCCACAGCGGCGCGGCCGGCTCGCTCGGCTTCGCGGACCCGGACAGCGGCGTCGCCTACGCGTACACGCGCCGCCGCTTCGCCTTCCCGTCGGGGTTCGGCGCGGGCCTCGAAAACCACCGGCTGGCCGAGGCCGTGGTCCGGGCGGCCGCAGCGCGCTAGCCGGGCCGGCGCTCTGCAGCAAGCGCACCGGCCGACGCCCTGCAGCGAGCGCACGGCCCGACGCTCTGCAACGAGCGCACCGGCCAACGCCCCGCAGCAAGTGCCCTGCAGCAAGTGCCCTGCAGCAAGCGCCCCGCGGCAAGCGCACCCGCTAGCGCTCCGCCGTCACCGCCTCCGCCGGGCGGGGCAGCGCCGGCGCCGCCGCCGGTGACCGGTGGTCGAAGGCGATCAGGGGATCGCCCGTCAGCGGGTGGTCGATGATCGCCGCCCGGACGCCGAAGACGTCCGCCAGCAGTTCCGGGGTGAGGACGTCGCGCGGCGGGCCCGAGGCCACCACATGGCCCTCGTGGAGGACGTGGAGGCGGTCGCACAGGGACGCCGCCGCGTTCAGGTCGTGCAGGGACAGCAGCGTCGTGCGGCGCTGCTCCCGCAGCAGGGCCAGGAGTTCCACCTGATGCAGGACGTCCAGGTGGTTCGTCGGCTCGTCCAGGACGAGGACTTCCGGGTCCTGGGCGAGCGCCCGGGCCAGCAGTACCCGCTGCCGTTCGCCGCCCGACAGGGCGGAGAAGCGCCGCTTCTCCGCCCCGGCGAGCCCCACGCCCGCCAGCGCCGCGGCCACGATGTCCTTGTCGGCGGGGTCGTCGCCCGCGAACGCCCGCTTGTACGGGGTGCGGCCCATGGCCACGACGGCCCGTACCGACAGCTCGAAGTCGCTGCCGCGCTCCTGGGGGAGTGCGGCCACCCGCCGTGCCGCCTCGGGGGCGGTCAGCGACCTGATGTCCGTACCGCCGACCAGCACGCGGCCGGCGTGCGGCCGCAGATAGCGGTAGACGGTGCGCAGGACCGTCGACTTGCCGCTGCCGTTGGGCCCGACGAGCCCGGCGATCTCCCCGTCCTCCGCGACGAGGTGCACCCCCGACACGATCGTCCGGCCCGACAGCGCCACGTCGAGGTCCTCGATGGCGATCCGCATCTCCCTAGCCCCTCTCCAGGCGGCGGTCCAGCAGGTACAGCAGCGTCGGCGCGCCGATCAGCGCCGTGACCACGCCCACCGGCAGCTCCTGGTCCGGCAGCGCCGTACGGGCCACCAGGTCGACCACGACCAGCAGGACGGCGCCGAACAGCGCCGCCACCGGCAGCAGCACGCGGTGCGCGCCGCCCACGACCATCCGGCACACGTGCGGCACCATCAGCCCCACGAAGCCGATCGCCCCGGAGACCGACACCAGCACGCCGGTGAGGACGCTCGTCACCACGAACAGCTCGCGCCGCAGCCGTGCGACGTCCACGCCCAGTCCGGCCGCGGTCTCGTCGCCCATCAGCACGGCGTCGAGGGCACGGGCGCGCGCGAGCAGCGCGGCGAGGCCCAGGGCCACCGCCGCCGCCGGCACGCCGAGCGTCGCCCACTGGGCGCCGCCCAGCGAGCCCATCAGCCAGAACAGCACGCCGTGCGTCTGCTGGTCGTCGCCGGCCTGCAGCACCAGGTAGTGCGTGAAGCCGGACAGGAACTGCCCGATCCCCACCCCCGCCAGCACCAGCCGCAGCGGCGAGAAGCCGCCCCCGCGCCGGGCCATCGCCCACACCAGCGCGAACGACGCGAGCGCACCGGCGAACGCCGCCGCCGACAGCCCCAGCCCGAGGAGCCCGCCCGCACCCGCCCCCAGCACGATCGCCGCGACCGCGCCGAGCGAGGCCCCGCTGGAGATGCCCAGCAGGTACGGGTCCGCGAGCGGATTGCGGACGAGGGCCTGGACGGCCGTGCCGACCAGCCCCAGGCCCGCGCCCACCACGGCCGCGAGCAGCGCCCGCGGCACCCGCAGCTGCCACACGATCAGATCCCGGGTGCCCGGCACCGGCTCCTGCCCGCTGATCCCGCGCGTCACCGAGGACCACACCTCGCCGAGCGGCACGTCCGAGGAGCCCAGGCACACCGACGCGGTCAGCGCGACCAGCAGGGCCGCGGCCAGCGCCCCCGCCACCCACGGCGCCCGCGCCCCCGGCTCGCGCTCCTCCGCCCGTTCCGCGGTGACCGCGGCGGGCGCCCCCACCGGACCCATCTACTTGACCCGGTCCGGGTGCAGCGTGTGCGCGATCTCGCGCACGGTGTCCGCGCTGCGCACGCCCCCGATCGTGGTGCGCTCCGAGCCGATGCGCAGGAAGCGGCCCTCCTTGACGGCCGTGAGGTCCTTGGTGGCGGGGAAGTTCTTCAGGAACTCCGCGGCCTCGTCGAACGCCTTGGCGTTCGCCTCCTCGCTGCCCCGGTTGCGGACGCCCAGCTGGATCCAGTCCGGGTTCTTGTCGACGACGTTCTCCCAGCCCACGGGCTTGAAGTCGCCGTCGCAGCCGTCGAAGACGTTGCGGCCGCCGGCCATGCCGATCACGGCGTTGGCGACCTGCCGGTTGCACACGGCCATCGGCTGCTTGGTGCCCGCGTCGTAGTCGAAGAAGAAGTACGACGGGCGCTTGTCCTCGGGGACGTCCTTGAGGGCGTCCTGCACCGCGCCCGTCTTCTTCCGCATCTCCTGGACGAGCTCGGCGGCGCGCGCGGAGGTGCCGGTGACCTTGCCCAGCTCCTCGATGTCCGCCTCGACGCCCGACAGGTCCGTACGCGGCGTCTTGCTCATCGCGGCGCAGGCCGTCGACTTCAGGAAGACGTGCTTGATCCCGGCGGTCTCGAACTCCTTGGCCGTCGGCGCGTCCCCCATCTTGCCCATGTTCTTCATGGACGAGAAGGCGTCGACGTACAGGTCCGCGCCCGAGCCCAGCAGCTTCTCCTTGGGGATCACCGTCCTGCCCAGCACCGGCACCTTCGCCGCGCGGTCCGCGTACTGCCCCGGCATGGCGCCCTTGCCCGGCGGGAAGCCCGTGCCGGCCACCTTGTCGCCCGCACCCAGCCACATCAGCAGCTCAAGGCTCGCGGCGTTGCTGGTGACGATCCGCTTCGGCGCCGACTCGAAGGTGGTCTTCGCGCCCATGCAGTCCGTGACGCTCACCGGGAAGCCGGACCGCGCGCCGGCCGCGGCGTCGTCGGACTTCTTCGCCTCCCCGCCACCGCCGCCGCAGGCCGTCGCCGACAGGGCCACAGCGGCCAGTACACCGCACCACGCACGAGGGCGCATCAGACAACTCCAGGAATTTCGGTTCGCCACGGGCCCGCCGGTGCGGGTCCGGATCAGGTAGTCGGACCGCAGGCCCGCCGGGTTCCCGCGTGTCGCGAAGAACTGCGACGTAGGCTGCATCGAACGCCCCGCCGACGGCACGCGGCGCGCGGGCGGAGGCGGATCCGGCAGGTGAAGGAGACCGTGATGGCGGATGCGACGAATACGACGAATGCGGCGACCGGCGCGGCGACCGGCGCGACGGACGTGACGGGCGCGGCGGATGCGGCGGATGCGGCGGATGCGGCGACGGCCGCGGCCGGGCGGCCCGACGGGCAGCCGCAGCCGCGCGATCAGCTCAAGGAGATGCCCACCGACTGGCGGCGCGCCCTCGCGATCGTCGCCCACCCCGACGACCTCGAGTACGGTGCCTCCGCCGCCGTCGCCACCTGGCTGGACGACGGGCGCGAGTGCGTCTACCTGCTGGCCAGCGTCGGCGAGGCCGGCATCGACACCCTCGCCCCCGCCGAGGCCGGGCCGCTGCGCGAGCGCGAGCAGCGGGCCAGTGCGGCCGCCGTGGGCGTGGAGACCGTCGAGTTCCTCGGCCACCCGGACGGCGTCATCGAATACGGCACGGCCCTGCGCCGCGACTTCGCCGCCGCCATCCGCCGCCACCGCCCCGAGCTCGTCCTGACGCTCAACCACCACGACACCTGGTCCTGGGGAGACTCCGTCTTCTGGAACACCCCCGACCACCGCAACGTCGGCCGGGCCGTCCTCGACGCCGTCGCCGACGCGGGCAACCGCTGGATCTTCCCCGACCTCGCCGAGGAGGGGCTCCTGCCCTGGGACGGCGTGCGCTACGTGGCGGTCGCCGGGTCCCCGCGGCCCACGCACGCCGTCGACGCGAGCAGCGGCCTCGACCGGGCCGTCGCGTCCCTCCTCTGCCACCGCACGTACATCGAGGCGCTGACGAAGGAGGACCCGGAGACGTACTGCCGCACGTTCCTGGAGGGCAGCATGCAGGGCGTCGCGGCGCGGTTCGGCGGCCGCCCGGGCGTCTCCTTCGAGCTCTTCAACCGCTGACGGGCCGCGGGGCGGGCTCCCACGGGCCCGCCTCCGCGGACCTCGCGATCCGGGCGTCGTGATCCGGACCTCGTGATCCGGATCGCGTGATCCGGACCTCGTCCTACGCCACCGGGGCCCCTTCCGCCGCCCCTTCCGCCACCCCCTCCGGGTGAGCCGCCTCGTGCGTCCCGTGGTACTCCGACGCCCGTTCCAGCACCAGCACGGCCACGTCGTCCTGCAGCCGCCCGCCCGTGTGCGCGTCGAGGTCGGCGCGCAGCCTGCCCAGCAGTTCGGGTGTGGGCAGGGCGGCCCACGCGTCCAGCCGCTCCGCCAGGGGGTAGAAGCCGCCGCCGGGCGACCGGGCCTCGGTCACGCCGTCGGTGCAGGTCAGCACCCGGCAGCCGGGCGGCAGGGCGACGCGGTGGACCGTCCGGGGAGAGGCGGCCAGGTCGCCGAGGCCCAGGGGCAGCCCGGCGTCGGCCGGTTCCAGTTCGCGGGCGCCGCCCTGCGCGTCGATCAGGAACGGCGCCACGTGCCCGCAGTCCACGAACGTGACCGGCACCGGGCCGCTCGCACCGGGCCGTCCTGGGCCCTCCTCGGTGCCGAAGACCAGCGCCGTGACGAACTCCTCCGCCGCCCGCATCCGCGCGTCCTCCGGCCGCCCGCCGTGCCGGCCCGGCTGCAGCCGCGCCTGGTACTCCGCGGACCGGTGGTAGCGGTACAGCCCCTGCTCCATCGCCCGCACCGAGCTCTCCAGGTCGCGCCGGTGGTAGGCCGCCTCCCGGAAGGCGGTCAGCACCGCCGCCCCCGCGCCCAGCGTGCCCAGGCCCTTGCCGCGCACGTCACCGATCAGCACGCGCGTCCCGTACGGCGTGTCGACCACCTCGTACAGATCGCCGCCGACGAGGGCCTCCCGCTGCGAGGACACGTAGAAGCCGTCCACGACCACACTGCGCGTCCGCAGCGGAAGCGGCCGCAGCAGCGCCCGCTGCGCGGCCTCTCCGGTGGCCCGTACGCGCTCCAGCAGGGCGTCGCCGTCGCGCCGCAGCCGGGCCACGGCGATGCTCGCGCCCACCATCAGCGCGTTCCCGACGAACGAGCCGACCCGGTTGACCGCCACCTCGCTGTCGGCCATGCCGTGGTGCGCCACCATCAGGCAGAAGTCGACGACGCCCACGAACACCGTCTGCCGGTACGTGCACAGCGCCGCGGCCGTCATCGGGGCCAGGGCCGCGAAGACGTCGAGGCGCAGGTTCGACGGCGTCATCAGGTCGACGCACACGATGCCCGCCAGGTAGGCGAGGACGAGCGCGAAGGGCAGTCTGCGCGACGACGACACCTGGCGGGACCTCCACGCCGGAACGAGGCTCATAGGGGTATTTGTGCCATTACACCCTGGCACGGGTGCGCCTCTCGGCCATCGATGTGATCTTGGTGCCGCCGCCTCTTGACTCAGAGTTTGCGGTATGTGCGGGCGTCGTCCGCCGCGGCGAGCACGGCGGCGAGGTCGCCGCCGGCCGACGCCGTCACCAGGCCGGTCACCGCGCCCTCCACGAACGGGGCGTCGGCGATGCGCACCTCGGCACCGCCGAAGCCCTCGGCGAGCAGGGCCTTCACCGTGAGCACCGCGCTGCCCATGTCGCAGAAGACCACCACGCCCGCACCCTGGTCCGCCGCCGCGACCGCCCGCCG
>NZ_JBAMDC010000167.1:0-13706 GCF_036961605.1 Streptomyces sp. KLMMK | reverse complement strand
CGCGTCAGCACGTAGCCGCCGATGGCCGCGAGCGCGCCGAGCACGGCGCCGCCGACGGTCCAGGCCCAGCGGTCCGACCACCAGCTGCCGTTCCAGCCGCCCTCCGGCTCCTTGACGGCCGCGGCGTGCAGCGGGGTCACCTCGCCGCCCTCGGCGCGGGCGCCGCCCGCGTCCTTCGCCGTCGCCTCGACCTCCGCCTTCACCGGCAGGCCGTGGTCCCGGTCGGGGGCGTCGGTGAGGGTGAGGCGGATGTAGTACGCGCCGGGCAGCGGGTCGTTGGCCCACCGTTCGGACCATGGGCGGACGGTCCGCAGTGTGCAGGTCAGGGTCACCGTCGCGTCCTGCTCGGAGGCGCGCTTCGCCGGCTCGCCCGAGGCGCATGCCTGGCGGCGGCGCAGTCCGTCGTAGACGTCGAGCTGCCAGACGGCGGAGCCGTGCCGCGTGGCCGCCTCCGGCAGGTTCACGGTGGCCTTCACCTGCGGCTGCTGGCCGGCCCCGGCGGGGAACTGCCAGTAGAGGTAGTCACCGGTGGAGGCGTCGGCGGTCGCCTTCTGCCCCTGCTTGAGGACAGTGGCGGTGCGGAAGCCCGTCCCGGCCTCCGTGGGCGCGCCGTCCTCGCCCGCCGGGGTGCTCGGGCTCGGGGAGGCGGCCGCGGCGGCGCCGGCCGAGGTGAACAGTGCGGCGGCGGCGAGCAGGGCGGCCGAGGCCGCGCGGGTCGTGGGGGCCATAAAGGGGAGTCTCATCAGTTCGCCCTCCACACCGTGACGCGCCAGCGGGAGACCCAGCCCCACACCAGCCCTGCGATCAGCCCGGTCAGGGCCAGGACGGCCAGCAGCACCCAGCCGCGGCCGAGGCCGAAGGCGGCCAGGTCGGAGGGGTCGTCCGGGGCGTCCACGAGGTCGACGGCCAGCTCGAGGGGCAGGCCCGGGTCGCGCTTGACGCCGGAGGGGGCGGAGAAGGAGCTGGAGACCTCCAGGCAGACGGTCCGCGGCTCCTTGCCGTCCTCCTTGGCCTTGTCCTTGTCCCCGGCCTGGCCGTACGGGTAGCGGAGGCCGGACGAGATGACGTCCGTGCGCCCGCTCCCGGACTCCGCGCCGCGGACGAGCTCCTGGCCGCCTTCGCTCACGGCGCGCACGAGCACGCCGTAGTCACGGTCGACGGCCCGGTCCGCGCCGATGCTCACCGACGTGCGCAGTTCCTGACCCGGCTTCACGTCGACGCGGTACCAGCGGTGCTCGGAGAACGTCTCGCGGTCGGTCCACAGGCCCGCGCCGATCTCAGGGGCCTTGGAGCACGCGTCGGCGCCCCGGACGGGCTTCGGGGTCTCGACGGGCGTCTCGGCCCGGCGCACGAGCTGCTTGATCCGGCCGGACAGCTCCTTGGTGTGGCGGACGGTGCTGTACGTGCCGCCGGTGGCCTCGGCGATGCAGCTGAGCTGCTCGCGGGTCTTGTCGTCCTGGGCCAGGCCGAGGGTGTCGATCGTCAGGTGCGTGCCCTTGGCCGCCAGTTCGCGGGCCACATCGCACGGGTCCGGCTGGCCGCAGGAGTCCTCGCCGTCGGTGATGAGGACGATGCGGCGGGTGCCGCCGTCGGTGCCGAGGTCCTGGTCGGCGCCGCGCAGGGCGTAGCCGATGGGGGTCCAGCCGGTGGGCTGCAGCGTCGCGACGGCGGTCTTGGCCTCGGTGCGGTCGACGGGGCCGACGCGGTAGAGCTGCTTGCTGTCGCGGCAGCCGAGCTCCTTGTCGTCACCGGCGTAGTTGGCGCCGAGGGTCCGGATGCCGAGCCGGACGTCCGCCGGCACCGCGTCGATGACCTCGTTGAACGCCTGCTTCGCGGCCGCCATGCGGGTGCGGCTGCCGCCGTCCACGTCCTGGGCGCGCATCGAGCCGCTGACGTCCAGCACCAGCTCGACCTTCGGGGAATCCTTCGGGGGGCCGTCGGCGGCGTTCGCCGGCGCGATGCCCCCGGCCAGGGCGGCGAGGAGGGCGCAGGCGCCCGCTGCCAGCCGTTTTCTGATGATCATTGGAATGATCCTAGTGATCACCGGCCGGGGGCCCAACTCGAAGTACCCGGGGTTACGGGGCCCTTACCCGGCCCCTGCCCTTGCCCTTACGCGGGCGCCGGATCGAAAATCGCGCGGATGGCGTCGATGTCCCGCGGACTGAGCCCGATCCGCTGACCGATGACGGCATTGGGGTCGGTGGGGGTGATGGTGTCCAGTCCGTTCCGGGAGAAGGCGTCCCTCGGGTAATGCATGATCGACCCGTAGTCGTACGGACCGGCGTCGTCGCCGTCCGCGATGTGCTGGTCGAAGTTGTGCTCGAACCCCGGGATGACGTTCTCGAAGCGGACCGTCACGAACCGGTCCCGGTCCTCGCGGCTCTGCTCGTGCCACAGCCCCACGGCGTGCCCGATCTCGTGAATGGCATTGCCGGTGCTGCAGTTGCCGCCGAGGGTGATGTCCTGGCGGCCGCCCCGGCGGCCGACGAACGACGAACAGCCGTTGCCCGGTACGAACCGCACGTAGTCCGGCTGCCCGGCCCGCCGCGGGAAGCGCATCTGCGTGCGCGACTCCCAGTGCGCGACGGCGTCGGTGACCCGCTGCTGGTTCGGCAGCGCGGGGTCGATCTCGAAGGGCACCACGTGGTTCGGCCAGCGGACGCCCGGCCCGACGACGACCACCGCCGACTGCGGAAGTCCCCTTTCGGGGTGGAATTGCGCCGCCTCCGTGCGCCGTTCGACCTCGGCCGCGGTACCGAGGACGATATCCCCCTCGAATACCGCCAGTCCGTCGATCTCCACGTACTGCACGGCCCGGATTTCGAAGGTCGCACCGGCGATCAGCGCGGTCCTCACCGTCTTCGCCGGGGACACCGCACGGAATTCACCGCGGCCCGCACCGGCATCATTGGTCTCAGCAGGGGACATGATTCCACCCCGACTTCCGTCAACCTTATAGGTCTCAATTCCGGAAAATACTGAGAGATATGCTGTCTGACAAGAGGTGAGGCGTATGTCCGTTGCGGACCTCGCGGAAATCGAAGTCGAAGTGACCTTGGCACCGGGCGCCGCCGCGCCCCGGACGCCACTGACCCTCCACGTGACCGTGGAGGACACGAGCACGGCCGACGCCCCGTCCCGCACAGTGGCCCACGCCCGCCTCCCCCGCACCCGCCTGGACCACCCCCCGTACCCCCGCGTACGCCTGGCCTTCCCCCCACCGCCCCCGGGCACCCGCTACACGATCCGCGCCCATGCGGACCTCGACGACTCGGGCACGGTCACCCACGGCGACTGGATCACCAGAAAAAGCCACCCGGCAACACCCCCGACCGTGACCGTGGAACTGTCACCGGTGCCCTGACCCGGCGTCGCGCACCCCCAGCAGCGCCGCCAGGGTGCGCCGGCCTTCGGCCCATTCGCGCAACCGGTCCCTGTCCACACAGTGGATGCCGTGACGCTCGCCCCAGGCCCGCGCATCGCGGGTGAAGCCGCCGTTCGTCACCACCACGGCCACGTCGGCTCCGTGCACGGGCCCGGCCGTCCCCTTCACTTCGTACATCACACGGGAACCCACCCGCCCGCCGATCGCGGTGTGTTTGCACTGGGCGACGAACACCCGCCCGGTGCTGTCCCTGCCGATGACGTCGGCCGCCTGGTCGCCCCGGCTGCCGACGTGCCGCGCGACGATGCCGTCACGCTCCATCAGGTCCCGTACCGCCAGCTCGAACTGGCCCGGCGAGAGGGCGTCCACGTGCTGCAGGGACAGCCTGAGGGCTCCGGGAACCCTCCCGGCCCGGCGTCGTACCCGGCCCGGGGCGGCGACGAGCCACCAGCAGGCCGCGGCCGGCGGGACGCCCAGGACGAGGAGCCAGGCGTACGCGCCGAGCCCGGCAAGGAGCCCGAGCAGGCGGTGCACGATCAGCGCGAGGAAGAGGAGCGCGACGAGCGCGGCCGTCGTCTCGGCCCGGGTACGGGGCCGCCGCAGCCGCCTCCCGCCCGGGGCGCGCCGCGGTATCACCGGGACTCCGCCGAGCTTGCCGAGGGCGCGGGCCGGGGGCCGTGAGGCGTGTCCGCCTCCTCCGCGGTGCACCCGTTCAGCAGGCCCCAGCCGAGGAAGGCGGCGAGCGCGAGACCGAACCACACACCACTCGTACGACGCCTGGGGGCGGGCATCCGCACCCAGTGTCCGCGCCGGTAGTACCTGTCGCCGGGCATCAGACCTCTCCTTCCGGTGCCGTCATGACGCGGATGCGCTCGGCCGTGGCCTTGGCCAGTTGTTCCCGCTCCTCCGCGGAGAGCCGGTTGAGGATCTCGTAGATCACGTCTCGTCCGGGGGACGGCGCTTCGGCGGCCCTCGGGTGATCGGTGACCCATTCCAGGACGTGCCGGACCTCGTTCGGATGGTGCAGCAGCCACAGGGCTGCGAGCGCGTCGGGGCCCGTGCGGACCGCCTGGAGGTAGAACTCGTACTCCTCGCGCCGCTGTGGAGACCACAACTGAGGCGGGGCGCTGTCGCCCCCTCCCGCCCGCGGCAGCTCGAACGCCGGCACCGTGGTCTCCGCACAGCAGGCCAGGCCCGTGCCCTCCAGGGGCTGCGGCCGCGACAAGTACTGGGCGACGTGGTGCGGGGTGAGGTCCTGTCCCGTGGCCCGGGCGCGCGCGGCCATCGTCTGCAGCAGACTGTCCAGGTGCCCGCTGACGGTGGCCCAGGGATCCGCCGGGCCGGGGCCGCTCAGGACCGCCCGCGCCGGGTCGGCGACCCACCAGGTGATCTCCAGCATGGCCGGCTCGGCGCCGACGGGCAGCTGCCACACCCCGGTGCGCGGACCGGTGTCGACGAGGTACGCCTCCTCGTACCCACCCGTCAGGGCCTTCAGCAGGGAAAGCCGCTCCGCGGGCTCCGAACCGGCCCGCCCGCCGGACTCGACCAGCACCAGCGCCACGTGGTCCAGGTGCGACAGCCGGAAGCGGACGAGCTCCCGGAGGGGGCTGCGCCGGCCCCGGGTCCACAGCGGTGCGGCCGGGGCGGCGACGGGATGGTAGACGGTGGTGGTCATGCGAGGCCTCTCTGTGGTGTGCCGGTCCCGCGCCACTGCGCGAGGGCCAGGCCGGCGCGTTCGGCGCCGGGGGCGGGCATGGCGCGCTCGAAGTCGGTGAACAGCCGGAGCACACCACCGCGCAGGTGCGGGGCCAGCACCTCCGCCAACCGCTCCACGGCCGGTGCCCGGCGGGAATCGGTGGCCGCGCGCCGCTGCCACTCCAGGAGGGCGGCGCGGGCGGTGTCGAAACTCGTCGGTTCCATGAGCGCGGAGCGGATCAGTTCCGCCCCCGGGGGCGCGTCCCCGGAGAGCAGCTGAGCGCTCCACCACTCCCCCGGCTCCCTCACCGTGGCCGCTGTCTTCAGCAACTGGGCGACGGCCGCGCATGCCGTACGCCTGGCCGCTCCGGCCGGGCGCGACCACTGGACGAGGGCCTCGACCACCCGTGGCCGGAGGGCCGGTTCGGCGAACAGCGAGAGCAACGCCCGCCGGACCGCCGATTCGACGGCGTCGGATCCGTCGTCCCGCGCCGTCACCGTGGTGTGCAGCAGGGCGAGCGCCACCTCCGGACGGGCCAGGCCGAACTCCGTGGCGCACGTCAGCGCCGCCGTGCAGCGCAGCGACTCGGAAGCCACCCGGGACCAGCCGCGCAGCCGGTTCTTGACGGCGGTGGCCAGGACGGGGTCGGCAGAAGCGGCGCCGAAGGCCCGGGCGGCCATCCGCCAGTCGCCCGGCCTGCTCGAGTAGGCCAGTTGCTCGATGGGGGCGAGCGCCCGGCCGCCCGAGCTCCACTGCGCCAGCCGGCCGAGGATGAAGCCGGCGCGGTCGGCGCGGGCCCTGTGAGCCGACGGTGTCTGCTGCAGCCATTCCACGAGCAGCTCACCGGCGTCGCGGTGCTCGCGCCATACGAGGTCGAGTACGGCCCGGCCTTGGAGGTGCCGGGTGAAGGCCACGGGTTCGACGGCATAGCTGTGGGTGGAAGCGGCTCGTACCTCCCGGGGGCCGCGGCCCGCCTCGATGGCGGCCAGACGCTCCTTCCTGGAACGCAGGAAGACGAAGCCGGGGTTCCTCACCGGTGTCCCGGTGTCCGCGTCGGGAGGGGCGGCGTCGAGGCGTCCGGCGGCGACCTCCAGCAGCCGCCGGGCCTCTTCCTCGACGACGGTGTGGTCGAAGTGTTCGAAGACACAAGTGGCGAGGAGGAAGGCCAGGTCATCCGGGCTGTCACGGACTGAGCGCAGCAGCTGGGGAGCACGGTCGGCGGCGTGGAAGCTCAGGTGCCGGCCGATGGCCGCAGGCTCGGTCGTCCCGTCCGCCACTTGGACGATCTCGGAGACGATCTCCACGACCTGCGCCGGCCCGGGCCGACGCTGCAGGGTCTCGTCGAGGAAGCCAGCCGGAAGTGCGGCCAGGACCGACCTCCGTCGCTCCGGGTCGCGGAAGACGGTGGCCAGCTTGGCGTCCAGGACCGCTCGTGCAGGCGGTGGCGTCGCCCGGACGGGGTCGACGTGCAGGACGCCCTTCAGATGGGCGAGGATCTGCGGCGTCTGTTCGGTGATGACGATCAAGCAGGCGCCCGACCGGTCGAGTTGCCTCCTCAGGTTGTCCAGCGCGATGCTTCCGAGGGCGAGGGTCCGCGTCTCCAGGAGGCCATCGACCAGGTAGCCACGGACTCCGGTACCGCCGACGGTCCAGGCGGCAAGGTCGACGTCGGAGTCGACGGCCCGCAGAGCGAAGCTTCCGGTGTGCCGCTGCAGCAGGTTCAGCGCGGCAGTCCGGCGACCGCTGCCCGGCGCACCGATGAGGAAGACCACGCGGCTGCCGGCCTGTTCGAGGGCCCGGGCGAACCAGTCCGGTTCAGCGAAACCGCTCATGGCTGCGAGGGTCTGCTCTGCGGCAATGTCACCTTCGCGGCTCTCGACCGGCTCACCAGGCGCAGCGGCTGGGGCGCCCATGTGCTGTCCGCCCTCGACCGTATGCGCAAAGGTGACGGTGCCCATGTTCCAGATGACGGACGGTCCGCCCATCTCCCCGAAGATCTGGGCGAAGTCCGGGGGCGCCGTAGGCTCTGCCGGACCGTTCGGTTCCCCGCTCATCGCCCGGCGCCGTCCTGGCTCCCGGCACCGGGTCCGTGCATGTGCTGGTGCTGGCCGCCGCGCACGGTCTTGGCGTGGGAGAGGAAGCCGTAGTTGTTGGTCACGGCGGGTGCCCGGTCCGGTTCGGGCACGGGTGCCCGTCCGGGTTCGGCCGGGGCTGCCTCGGGCTGGGGCCCGGGCTGGGGCTCGGGCTCCCGTTCGCCCAGGAGCCGCCGGTCGTAGAGGCTGCCCGAGGGGGTGGGTACGTAGAGCCAGGCCCGTTGCTGGAAGTTCTTGCCCTCGACCGTGGCGGGTACCTCGATGAAATGGTCGGGGTGGCGGCGGGTGTAGCCGGAGAGCACGGCGTCCTCGAAGACGCGCTGGGAGAGGATCGCGGCGACCTGGGTGATGCTTTCGCTCGACGCGGCCAGGATGGCCCTGACGGGCGTGGAGTCCAGGAGCCTGTGCGTGTCGTTGCGGGGCGTGCCGTTTCCGTCGCCCGGCGCTTCGGAATCGGGCAGCGGCCCGACGTGGAGACTGACGCGCAGACGGAGGCGGCCGGTGGCCGTGGCGTGGATGTTGTAGTCGGTGAGCAGTTCCTGCAGTTCGACCAGGAACGGGTGGATCACTCGCGGAAGGGCCGTGGGGTCGAAGCCGAAGACGAATCCGTCGCCGGTGTTGTTGGCGAACCGCTGGTCCTGCCACAGCTGTCCCAGGCCGGCGCGCTCGAGGGCCTGTTGCAGGAGTTGCGGGATGAGGGTGGTGATCCTGACGTGCTCGACCGCGGGCCTGCCGGTGAAGTCCTTGGCGTCCACGGCCAGGATTCCGCGGTAGGGCGGCAGGTCCCGGCTGATGCTCCAGGGGGCCGGGCCGCCGGGGGGAAGTCCGGTGCTGGGCATGGGCGACTCCTCTGTCCGAGGCTTTCCCGGCGCGCGGAGTGCGCCGGGCGGGTGCCTCAGATGCTCGTGGAGTCGCCGGCGGCGTTGTGCACCGCGAGTGCACAGCGCTTGTGGCCTGCGTCACTCAGCCGTTACGCGTCCGCATCGGCGGCCACCGCCCGCAGGCCCTCGATGTCATGGATGACGATGCTCTTGCGCCTCCCGGCGACGACACTCTCGCCGATCTCGCCCAGCCTGCTGCTCACGGTGTTGCGTGAAACGCCGAGGTACTGGGCGAGTTCGGCCCGGGTGACGGCCAGCTCCAGGCCCTCGGGGGACGCCGTCTCGCCGACGGCCGCGACGAGCGCCAGCAGCGCTCCGGCCAGCCGACGGCAGGACCCGCCGTAACCGGAACGGGCGCTGTCGGACTCTGCCAGCCGGATCTGGGCGTGCTCGTGCAGGGCGGGCCACAGGCCGTTCCCGTCGACGAACTTCGTGAACCTGTCCTTCTCCACGACGGCGACGGTGCACGCCGAGACCGACTCGACCGTGGCCAGCCGGGCGACCCCGCTGTGGGCGGCCGCCGCCTCGCCCACGACGTCGCCCGTACCGCGGAAGGCCAGTACGCGCACCCGGCCGTCCCGCTCCACACGGGTCACCTTGACGGCTCCACGGATCAGCGCGAGCGCGTGCGTGCCGGGGTCGCCCTGCCGTAACAGCACGTCCCCGGCGCGGTGCGATCGCACGTGCCCCTCTTCGAGCAGCCCGGCCCAGGACGACGGCCCGATCAGCTCGGCGAAGGTCACTCCCAAGGCACGTGCCGGCCGCTTCCGTCCCCCGTGCGGTTGCCCACCCATGGGGCAGCACAGTAGGTGAAGCGACCGGCACGCGCCGTGCGATTGTCGGACTACTCGCTACTCGTCGTCCGTGCCGCCCTCCAGGTCCCCCTCCGTCTCCAGGAAGGCTTCGCGGAGGGCCGCCAGGGTGTCGGCGTCCGGCTTGGCCCACATGCCGCGGCTCTCCGCCTCCAGGAGGCGCTCGGAGATGCCGTGCAGGGCCCAGGGGTTGGCCTCTTGGAGGAAGGCGCGGTTCTCCGGGTCCAGGACGTAGGTCTGGGCGAGCTTGTCGTACATCCAGTCGGGGACGACGCCGGTGGTGGCGTCGTAGCCGAACAGGTAGTCCACGGTCGCCGCGAGCTCGAAGGCGCCCTTGTAGCCGTGGCGGCGCATGGCCTCGATCCAGCGGGGGTTGACCACGCGGGCGCGGAAGACGCGGGAGGTCTCCTCGACCAGGGTGCGGGTGCGGATCGTCTCGGGGCGGGTGGAGTCGCCGATGTACGCCTCGGGGGCCTTGCCGCGCAGGGCCTTGACCGTGGCGACCATGCCGCCGTGGTACTGGAAGTAGTCGTCGGAGTCGGCGATGTCGTGCTCGCGGGTGTCCGTGTTCTTGGCCGCGACCGCGATGCGCTTGTACGCCGTCTCCATCTCCTCGCGGGCCGGGCGGCCTTCGAGGCCGCGGCCGTAGGCGTAGCCGCCCCAGACGGTGTAGACCTCCGCGAGGTCGGCGTCGGTGCGCCAGTCGCGGCTGTCGATGAGCTGGAGCAGGCCCGCGCCGTAGGTGCCCGGGCGGGAGCCGAAGATGCGGGTCGTGGCGCGGCGCTCGTCGCCGTGGGCGGCGAGGTCGGCCTGGGCGTGGGCGCGGACGTAGTTCTGCTCGGCCGGCTCGTCCAGGGACGCCGCGAGCCGCACCGCGTCGTCCAGGAGGCCGATGACGTGCGGGAACGCGTCGCGGAAGAAGCCGCTGATGCGGAGCGTGACGTCGATGCGGGGGCGGCCGAGCTCTTCGAGGGCGACGGGCTCGAGGCCCGTCACGCGCCGCGACGCCTCGTCCCACACCGGGCGGACGCCCAGCAGGGCCAGGGCCTCCGCGACGTCGTCGCCCGCCGTGCGCATCGCGCTCGTGCCCCACAGGGACAGGCCCACCGACTGCGGCCAGTCGCCGTTGTCGGTGCGGTAGCGCTCCAAGAGCGAGTCCGCGAGCGCCTGGCCGGTCTCCCACGCGAGGCGGCTGGGGACGGCCTTGGGGTCGACGGAGTAGAAGTTGCGGCCGGTCGGCAGGACGTTGACCAGGCCGCGGAGGGGGGAGCCGGACGGGCCGGCGGGGACGAACCCGCCCGCCAGGGCGTGGACGGCGTGGTCCAGCTCGGCCGTGGTGCCCGCCAGGCGGGGGACGACCTCGCGTGCCGCGAAGTCCAGGATCGCGGCGATGCCCTCGGCGTTCGCCGCATCGCCCACGACGGCAGGCACGGCGGCCGGGTCCCAGTTCGCGGCCTCCATCGCCTCCACCAGCGCGCGGGCCTTCTCCTCCGCCTCGTCCGCCGTCGTGCGCGTCGCCGCCGACTCGTCCAGGCCCAGGGCCTCGCGCAGGCCCGGCAGGGCCGCCGTGCCGCCCCAGATCTGGCGGGCGCGGAGGATGGACAGGACGAGGTTCACGCGCGCCTCGCCGGTGGGGGCGCCGCCCAGGATGTGCAGGCCGTCGCGGATCTGGGCGTCCTTGACCTCGCACAGCCAGCCGTCGACGTGCAGCAGGAAGTCGTCGAAGCCGTCGTCGTCCGGGCGCTCCTCCAGGCCCAGGTCGTGGTCGAGCTTCGCGGCCTGGATGAGGGTCCAGATCTGGGCGCGGATCGCGGGGAGCTTGGAGGGGTCCATCGCGGAGATCTGGGCGTACTCGTCGAGGTGCTGCTCCAGGCGCGTGATGTCGCCGTAGGACTCGGCGCGGGCCATGGGCGGCACGAGGTGGTCGACGAGCGTGGCGTGGGCGCGGCGCTTGGCCTGGGTGCCCTCGCCGGGGTCGTTGACGAGGAAGGGGTAGACGAGGGGGAGGTCGCCGAGGGCGGCGTCGGGGCCGCAGGCGGCGGACAGGCCGGCGTTCTTGCCGGGCAGCCACTCCAGGTTGCCGTGCTTGCCGAGGTGGACCATCGCGTCGGCGCCGAAGCCGCCGTCCTCGCGGGAGGCCGCGATCCAGCGGTAGGCGGCGAGGTAGTGGTGCGAGGGCGGCAGGTCGGGGTCGTGGTAGATGGCGATGGGGTTCTCGCCGAAGCCGCGCGGCGGCTGGATGAGGACCAGCAGGTTGCCGCGGCGCAGGGCGGCGAGGACGATGTCGCCCTCGGGGTTGCGGCTGCGGTCGAGGAACATCTCGCCCGGCGGCGGGCCCCAGTGCTCCTCGACGGACTCGCGCAGCTCCTGCGGCAGCTTCCCGTACCAGCGCTTGTAGTCGGCGGCGGGGATGCGGACGGGGTTGCGGGCGAGCTGCTCCTCGGTGAGCCAGTCCTGGTCGTGGCCGCCGGCCTCGATGAGGGCGTAGATGAGCTCGTCGCCGTCGCCGGACTCGAGGCCGGGCACGGCCTCGTCGCCGAAGTCGTAGCCCTCTTCGCGCAGGCGGCGCAGCAGGGCGACGGCGCTGGCGGGGGTGTCGAGGCCGACGGCGTTGCCGATGCGGGAGTGCTTGGTGGGGTACGCGGAGAGGACGAGCGCGATCCGCTTCTCGGCGGCGGGGATGTGGCGCAGCCGGGCGTGGCGCACGGCGATGCCGGCGACGCGGGCGGCGCGCTCGGGGTCGGCGACGTACGCCGGGAGGCCGTCCTCGTCGACCTCCTTGAAGGAGAACGGGACGGTGATGATGCGGCCGTCGAACTCGGGCACGGCGACCTGGGTCGCGGCGTCGAGCGGCGAGAGGCCCTCGTCGTTCTCCTCCCAGGCGCTGCGCGGGCCGGTCAGGCACAGGGCCTGCAGGATCGGCACGTCGAGCCCGGCGAGGGCGCCGGCGTCCCACGACTCGTCGTCGCCGCCCGCCGAGGCCTCGGCGGGCTTGGTGCCGCCGGCGGCGAGGACGGTGGTGACGACGGCGTCGGCGCCGCTCAGGGCCTCGATCAGCTCGGGCTCGGGGGCGCGCAGCGAGGCGACGTACAGCGGCAGCGCGCGGGCGCCGGCGTCCTCGACGGCGCCGCAGAGGGCGTCGACGAAGGCGGTGTTGCCGCTCATGTGGTGGGCGCGGTAGTAGAGCACGGCGACGAGCGGGCCGCCGGCGTTGTCCGCGCGCGGGGTGCGCTCCAGCTCGCCCCAGGTGGGGGCGGCGGCGGGGGGCTCGAAGCCGTGGCCCGTGAGGAGCACGGTGTCGGAGAGGAAGCGGGCGAGCTGTTCGAGGTTGGCCGGGCCGCCGTGCGCGAGGTAGGCGTGGGCCTCGGCGGCGATGCCGATGGGGACCGTGGAGGCCTCCATCAGCTGGGCGTCGGGGGCCTGTTCGCCGGTGAGGACGACGACGGGGCGGTCCTGGGCGAGCAGCAGGTCCAGGCCCTCCTGCCAGGCGCGGACGCCGCCCAGGAGGCGGACGACGACGAGGTCGGTGCCCTCCAGGAGGGCCGGGAGGTCGTCGAGGGCGAGCCGGGCGGGGTTGGCGAGCCGGTACGGGACCGGGCCGCCGTGAACAGCAGCCGCGCGGGCGCTGAGCAGGTCGGTGTCGGACGTCGACAGGAGAAGGATCACGCGGCGCTCCCCAGGGCTTCGAGGGTCGCCCGGGGTGCCCGGCACCGGAATGTGCGCATGCGGCGGCAAGCCTTCCTCGGGGTCCGCGCCCCGGGCGGTTGGAGGACGGCGGGAGTTCCTGACTCGCCCGGCGGGAGTGCCGGGCTCACAGTGGCGGGACCGTGCCGGAGTCTCACCGGCTTCCTCCCCTGTCGCCGTCGCTGGCGTTTGGCGGAGCGGCGCCCGCGAGAGCGAGCGCTGTTCCACCGCTGAGCATAGTAAAGCCCTGGCAGGAGGCGGTACGGGAGAGCGGAGGGCGAGCGGTACGGGAGACCGCGGGGCGTACGGTACGGGGCCGTGCGCCGGATACGGGCGTCGGTATGCTCGCCGCCATGTCCACCCTCCCCGCACCTCTCCCGGGCCGGGACGGCTCCGGTGCCGGAACACCCGCCGCGGGGCCCGTCCGCGAGCGCGGCGACGCCTGCCCCGGCGCGCTGCGCCTGCACGCCGCGGACGACGGTGCGCTGGCCCGTGTCCGGCTGCCCGGCGGGTTGTTGACGGCCCGTCAGGCCGAGGCGCTGGCCGGAGTGGCGGACGAGCTGGGCGACGGGCACCTCGACCTCACCTCGCGCGGCAACGTCCAGCTCCGCGGTCTCGCCGCCGGCTGCGGCGGCGCCGTCGCCGGGCGGCTGCGGCTGCACGGCCTGCTGCCGTCGGACCGGCACGACCGGATCCGCAACGTGGCGGCGTCGCCGCTGTGCGGGCTGGACGACCGGCACCAGGACGGGCCGCACGGCCGGCACCAGGTTTCCGGTTCCGGTTCCGGCCCGGAGGCGGCTCCGCCGGAGACCGACGCGCCCCCGGCCGACGTCCAGGAGTGGGCCCGTGAGCTGGACGGACTGCTCTGCGCCGACGATGTCCCCGGAGTCTCCGCCGATCTGACCGGCCTCTCCGGAAGATTCCTCTTCGGACTGGACGACGGGCGGGGCGACATCGTGGCCCTCCGGCCCGATGTGACATTGATCGCAAGCGGCGCCGGGCGGGCCGGCCTGTTCTTCGGCACGGCCGGTCCCGGCCTGCGGATCTCCGCCGCGGACGCCCCGCGCGCGGCCGTCGTGGCGGCGGCCGGGTTCCTGGCCGCGCTGGAGGCGTACGGGAGTACGGCCTGGCGCGTACGGGAGCTTCCGCCGGACC